>NZ_LIRL01000263.1 GCF_001419795.1 Streptomyces niveiscabiei | reverse complement strand
CCGGGGAGGCGGCGGCCAAAGCAAGGGTGGCCGGCGAGCCTGTGGCCGAGGAGGCGGTGGCCAGGGAGAGGGCGGCCGGGGAGAGGGTGGCCGGGGAGGCATCGGCCGGAGAGCCGGTGCCCGAGGAGACGGTTCGGGTTCCCGTCAGTGTGCCTGGTCCCCGAACGCCATCACCATGACGCCGAGGACCAGCAGCCACAGAGCGCGCCGGGTGTGCCCCCGGGCCCCGAGGAACGCGGCGGAGCCGCAGATCGCGGCGCCTGTCGCGAACGCGGCCGGGACGAGGGCCGGGTTTGCGCCGCCGATCCGCAGGAGGGCGGCGGCGAGACCGGCGAGGGTGAGCAGGACGCCGGTGCCGGTGGCCGTCCAGCGGGCCCGGCGGGCGTCTTCGACTGGGTCCATGTCGTCGTCCTCCGCGTCCCCGGCGGTGGCGTTGTTCATGGGGTGGATCGTCGTCACGTCGGTCTCGTCCCGGGTGTCGGTCCTCACGGCGCGGGAGCGTAGCGCACCGTCCTGAGAGGCGTCGCGTGAACGTTCTCGTGAACGCTCACGGTGAGCAGTACGGTCCCGGTCCCCCGTATCACTCAACAGGGAAAGGGGGTTGACGCGTCGCCGCGCCAACCCCCTTCAGGACGTGGGGATTCAGCCCTCCGTCACACCCAGCTGCTCCAGGATCAGCTCCTTGACGCGAGCCGCGTCCGCCTGGCCCCGGGTCGCCTTCATGACCGCGCCCACGAGCGCACCGGCCGCCGCGACCTTGCCGCCGCGGATCTTGTCGGCGATGCCGGGGTTGCCCGCGATCGCGTCCTCGACGGCCTTGTTGAGCGCGCCGTCGTCGGAGACGACCTTGAGGCCCCGCTTGTCGACGACCTCGTCCGGGGTGCCTTCGCCCGCGAGGACGCCCTCGATGACCTGCCGGGCCAACTTGTCGTTCAGGTCGCCCTTGGTGACGAGTTCGGAGACCCGGGCGACCTGGACCGGCGTGATCGCCAGCTCGTCCAGGGAGACCTGGGACTCGTTGGCGCTGCGGGCCAGCTCGCCCATCCACCACTTGCGGGCGGAGGCCGCGTCCGCGCCGGCGTCGATCGTCGCGACGATCGGGTCGAGGGCGCCGGCGTTGAGGATCGCCTGCATCTCGGTGCCGGTGATGCCCCACTCGGCGAGCAGCCGGTTGCGGCGGGCGAGCGGCAACTCCGGGAGCCCCGTACGGAGTTCCTCGACCCACTCGCGCGAGGGCGCGACGGGGACGAGGTCGGGCTCCGGGAAGTACCGGTAGTCCTCGGCCTCTTCCTTCACGCGGCCCGAGGTCGTCGACCCGGTGTCCTCGTGGAAGTGCCGGGTCTCCTGGATGATCGTGCCGCCCGCGTTCAGGACCGCCGCGTGCCGCATGATCTCGAAGCGGGCCGCGCGCTCGACGGACCGCAGCGAGTTGACGTTCTTCGTCTCGCTGCGGGTGCCGAACTTCTCCCGGCCGTGCGGGCGCAGCGACAGGTTGACGTCGCAGCGCATCTGGCCCATCTCCATGCGGGCCTCGGAGACGCCGAGCGCCTTGATCAGCTCGCGCAGCTCACGGACGTACGCGC
This sequence comes from Streptomyces niveiscabiei, assembly GCF_001419795.1. GTDB lineage: Bacteria > Actinomycetota > Actinomycetes > Streptomycetales > Streptomycetaceae > Streptomyces > Streptomyces niveiscabiei. The sequence goes on along the minus strand of NZ_LIRL01000263.1, from coordinate 2,662 downwards.
GCGCGACCTCGGGGGCCCGCTCGCCTGCGCCCTCGATCGGCTTGGTGACGATCTCGATGAGGGGGATGCCGGCGCGGTTGTAGTCGAGCAGGGAGTGGGACGCGCCGTGGATACGGCCGGTGGCGCCGCCGACGTGCGTCGACTTGCCGGTGTCCTCCTCCATGTGCGCGCGCTCGATCTGCACGCGGAAGGTCTCGCCGTCCTCCAGCTGGACGTCCAGGTAGCCGTTGAAGGCGATCGGCTCGTCGTACTGGGAGGTCTGGAAGTTCTTCGGCATGTCCGGATAGAAGTAGTTCTTCCGGGCGAAGCGGCACCACTCGGCGATCTCGCAGTTCAGCGCGAGGCCGATCTTGATCGCGGACTCGACGCCGGTCGCGTTGACGACCGGGAGCGCGCCGGGCAGGCCGAGGCAGACCGGGCAGGTCTGGGTGTTCGCGTCCTGCCCGAGGGCGGTCGAACAGCCGCAGAACATCTTGGTCTTGGTGCCGAGTTCGACATGGACCTCAAGGCCCATGACGGGGTCGTACGACGCGAGAGCGTCCTCGTACGACACCAGGTCGGTCGTGGTGGTCACGGTGAAAACTTCCCTCTCAGCCCAGCAGGACGTCGTCGTCGCCCAGCCGCTTCAGCTCGCGGTACAGGATGGCGAGGCCGGTGACGATCGCGACCGCGGAGACGGTGGCGTCGATCAGGCGCAGGGTGTCCTGCTCGGCGCGGGCCTTCTTGATCTGCTTGGCGACACCGAACGCGCCGAACGCGGTGGTGGCGATGGACACGTACGTACCGGACTTGGACTTCTTGAAGCCCTTGGCCTTCGACAGTGCGTTGCTCACAGCGACGGAGCCTCCTCCAGGAGCGGGTGTCCCCACTTTTCCACGAAGGCGGCCTCTACGGCGGCCCCGACCTTGTACAGACGGTCGTCCTTCAGCGCGGGAGCGATGATCTGGAGGCCGACGGGGAGGCCGTCCTCCGGGGCGAGGCCGCACGGCAGGGACATCGCCGCGTTGCCCGCGAGGTTCGTCGGGATCGTGCACAGGTCGGCCAGGTACATCGCCATCGGGTCGTCGGCGCGCTCGCCGATCGCGAAGGCGGTGGTCGGCGTCGTCGGGGAGACGATGACGTCGACCCGCTCGAACGCCTTCTCGAAGTCCCGGGTGATCAGCGTGCGGACCTTCTGCGCTGAGCCGTAGTACGCGTCGTAGTAGCCGCTGCTGAGCGCGTACGTGCCGAGGATGATCCGGCGCTTGACCTCCGGGCCGAAGCCGTCGGCGCGGGTGATCGAGGTGACCTCCTCCGCCGAGTGCGTGCCGTCGTCGCCGGTGCGGCGGCCGTAGCGCAGGCCGTCGAAGCGGGCGAGGTTGGAGGAGCACTCGGACGGCGCGATCAGGTAGTACGCCGACAGCGCGAGGTCGAAGCTCGGGCAGTCCAGCTCGACGATCTCGGCGCCGAGCTCCTTGAGCATCGTCACCGACTCGTCGAAGCGCTGGAGGACGCCCGCCTGGTAGCCCTCGCCGCGGAACTGCTTGACCACGCCGACGCGCATCCCGGCGACGCTGCCGTTGCGGGCCGCCTCGACGACCGGCGGGACCGGCGCGTCGATCGACGTCGAGTCCAGCGGGTCGTGGCCGGCGATCACCTCGTGCAGCAGCGCCGCGTCGAGCACCGTGCGCGCGCACGGGCCGCCCTGGTCCAGGGAGGAGGAGAACGCGACCATGCCGTAGCGGGAGACCGCGCCGTACGTCGGCTTCACGCCGACCGTGCCGGTGACGGCCGCGGGCTGGCGGATCGAGCCGCCGGTGTCCGTGCCGATCGCGAGGGGCGCCATGTGCGCGGCGAGCGCGGCGCTGGAGCCGCCGCCGGAGCCGCCGGGGATCTTCGTCAGGTCCCAGGGGTTGCCGGTCGGGCCGTACGCGCTGTTCTCCGTGCTCGACCCCATGGCGAACTCGTCCATGTTGGTCTTGCCGAGGATGACGACGTCGGCGGCCTTCAGCCGCTTCGTGAGCGTCGCGTCGTACGGCGGGATCCACCCCTCAAGGATCTTCGACCCTACGGTCGTCGGGATCCCCTCGGTCGTGAAGATGTCCTTCAGCGCGAGCGGGACACCCGCGAGGGGGCCCAGCTTCTCGCCGTTGGCCCGCTTCTCGTCGACCGCGCGCGCCTGCTTCAGCGCGCCCTCGCGGTCGACGTGCAGGAAGGNNCGTCGACCGCCTCGATCCGCGCGAGATGCGCTTCGGTGACCTGTACGGCGGTGAGTTCGCCGGACGCGATCTTCTCGGCCGTCTCAGCGGCCGTCAGCTTGATGATGTCCGTCACTGTCTAGTCCTCCCCCAGGATCTGCGGCACCTTGAAACGCTGCTGCTCCTGGGCCGGGGCGCCCGAGAGCGCCTGCACGGGGGTGAGCGAGGGACGGACCTCGTCCGCCCGCATGACGTTCGTCAGCGGCAGCGGGTGCGAGGTCGGGGGTACGTCTTGATCAGCGACCTCACTGACGCGTGCGACCGCGCCGATGATGTCGTCCAGCTGTCCCGCGAAGTGATCCAGCTCTTCGCTCTCCAGCTCCAGACGCGCCAGCCGGGCGAGGTGGGCGACCTCCTCGCGCGTAATGCCAGGCATGCAGCGTTCCTCTGGGGTGAGTGTGTGTGGTTTGGGGCCAATCCTAGGG
>NZ_LIRL01000262.1 GCF_001419795.1 Streptomyces niveiscabiei | reverse complement strand
AGCCCCACCCCCGTGAACACGGACGGCCAGTGCCGGACCAACGGGGCGGGACCCAGAAGTGCCGCCACCCGGCGGGGAATTGGGCCGGGCGCGGCGAACCCGGCGAGCGCGGGGACCGGTGCGCCACGGGACAGCAGCGCCGCCTTGCCGATCGCCCGGGCGACCGTACGGCGGCTGCCGATCACCGCCGCCGCGTCCTCGTCGGCCCAGCGTTCCGCCGTATAGGAGACGGCAGTTGAGAGTGGGCGCAGGAACGGGTTGGCGCGGGCGGCGAGTTGGACGGTGAGCAGGTACCGGTGGTGCCGCGCGGTGAGGTGCGCGCGTTCGTGGGCGAAGAGGGCCCGGCGTTCGGCGGGGTCGAGGCTGCCGAGGAGTGCCGTGGTGACGACGATGCGGTCACGGCGGGCGCCGGGGAGGGCGTACGCGTACGGCGTGTCGTCCCGTAGTACCGCTACCTCTGTGGAGGGAAGCCCGGCGAGCGCGCGGTGGGCGCGGCGGCGGAGGCGGAAGTGGCGCCAGGCGGTGCGGACACAGACTCCGGCTACGGCGAAGAGGGTGGGGATGGCGGCCTTGCCCGCGACCTCGTCGTAGGGGACGGCCGCGCGGACCTCGGGGTCGGACCATCCGTCGGGCAGGGGGTTGCCCGGGAGTTGCGCCGTTCCGACGACCATCAGAAGGGCCAGGCAGACCGTGCTGCACAGGGCCATGACCGCGGCCATCGCGGTGAGCAGGCGGGTGGCGGCACGGGGGTGGAGGTGTTGTTCGGCGAGGCGCGCTATGGGCCACGCCGTCAGGGGCAGGACCAGGGGGAGGAAGATGAAGAACCCCATACGGCGTCAGTCTTCCCCTTCGCTCCCGGTCTCGCCCAGCAGCTCCCTCAGCAGCCGCTCGTCGTCCGCGCCGAGGCCGGTGACGAAGCTGGCGAGCACCGCCTCGCGGTCGCGTTCGCCGTCGAGCACCTTGCGCATCTTCCGTGCGGCCAGGCCGGCTTGGTCGGACGCGGGCGTCCAGGCGAAGGAGCGGCCGGCGCGCTCGCGGGTGACGGCGCCCTTCTCCAGGAGGCGGGTGAGGATCGTGATGACGGTGGTGTACGCCAGGTCGCCGCCGAGGCGTTCCTGGACCCAGCCCGCCGTCGCGGGGCCGCCTGCCGCGCGCAGGGCCTCCAGGACGAGGGCCTCCAGCTCGCCCTGCCCCCGCCGCCGGGGACGTTGTTCGTGGTCCGTCACGCCCTGCTCTCCTCTCCGTTGCCGAGACCGTAGTTAGGTCTCAGTATCCCGGACCTTTCGGCCCGGAAGGTCCGTCACATCACCAGAGCGTGAGGGCTTCGGCTTGAGTACGGTCTCTCGTTTCCGTCTGCCGCTGGTGCGACGGGGTTGCGCCACCTGCCCGCCCCGCCTCCGCCTTACGGTGGGTGCGGGTGGCGCGGGTCTTCTGGTCGGCTCCACGAGGCTTCGGCACCACCGGGGTGGTGTCCTGGTCTCCGGCCACTCCGGTACCAGTCACTGCGATTGCCGCGAGCGCGGCGAGGTTGCGGGCCGAGTTGTCGTCCCGGTCGATGACCAGACCGCAGGCGTCGCATTCGTACGTCCGGATGTGCAGCGGCAGCTTGGCTTTCACCGCGCCGCACCCGGAACAGGTCTTCGAGGAGGGGTACCAGCGGTCCGCCACCACGAGGCGGGTGGCGTGGCGTTGGCGGGTCTTGCAGGTGAGCTGGTGACGGATCTCCCCGAATCCGGCGTCGGCGATCCGGCGGGCCAGGCGCCGGTTCTTCAGCATCCCGGCCACGTTCAGGTCTTCGACGACGATGGTGCCGTACTCGGCCGTGACGCTCGTGGTGAGCTTGTGCAGGGCGTCTTCGCGGAGGTTCGCGACCCGGTGGTGGACCTTGTTGCGGGCGGCGTTGGCCTTCTCCCACCGCTTCGACGGCTTCGCCCCGGTCCGCCGGTCCGGGCCCCTGCGCCGGGAGACGACACGGGAGGCCCGGCGCAACTGCCCCCGTGCCCGGTCGTAGTGCTTCGGGTTGGCGACGGTGCGGATCTCGCCCGTGCTGTCGGCCATCACCGCGAGGGTCTTCACGCCCAGGTCGATGCCGACCGCCACGTCCGGACGCGCCACCCGTTCGAGGTCGCGTTTGACCTCGGTCTGGAAGGAGACGAACCAGCGTCCACGTTCATGCCGGACGGTCGCCGACAGGACGCGTGCGGTCCCGGCCTCGACCCGGGCCAGGAGAGCCCTGGTGGGTTCATGGACGCGGATCATCCCGAGCCGGGGCAGCGTCACGTGCCGACCGTCGGTATCGACGCGGATCGTGCCCGTCGTGAACCGGCAGGACAGACGCGCCTTCCGCTTCGACTTGAACCGCGGCGCCCCCATCCGCTTGCCGCGCCGCTTGCCCTGCTGGGACTTGGCGTAGTTGTCGAACGCGGCCGACGCGTTCGCCAGACCGGTGGAATACGCCTCCTTCGAGTTCTCCTCCCACCACGAGGTGAACCGCCCGTCGGTGTACTTGGCCTGGTTGAACGCCTTCCGCAGCGACGGCAGCGACCACGGCCGCCACCCGGTCAGCTCCGCCCTGGCGATGCCGTACGTCTCCTCCGCACGGCGCTGCCACCACGAGGCGGTCACCCAGCCGACAGCCCAGTTGTACGCGGCACGCGCGGCACCGCAGTGCGAACGCAACGCCCGCTCCTGAGCAGCGTTGGGATCCAGCGCGAACCGGTACGCCTGCACCACGAACCCCGGCCGCGCCCGGAACCTCTTCACCCCGCCACCTCGCCGGTCGCCACCGCCACCGCGCGCACGGCCCGGTCCTTCGCCACCGCCCGCCTCCCGTACAGGCGCACGCACAGCGAGGTCAGCACCTCGATGACGTCCCGCACCAGGTCGTCGGCGGTCTCGGCGGGGTCGAGGACGACCAGACGTCGCCCGGACGCGGACAGGACGGCTTCGATGTGCTCGACACCGAACCGGGCCAGCCGGTCACGGTGCTCGACCACGATCACCGCCGCCTGCGGATCGGACAGAACCCGGTGCAGTTCACGGCGGGGCCCGTCCAACCCCGAACCGACCTCGGTCACGACCTCGGCGACGGCCAGACCCAGCCCGTTCGCACCGGCCACGACCCGGGCCGCCTGACGGTCAAGATCGGACTTCTGATCATCGGAGGACACCCGGCAGTACGCCACCACCCGCCCAGACGGTTGCACAGCGACCTCGTCGACCAGCCACGTCCCCGACGGCGCCTGACGGACAGGAACAGGCATCTTCCCGGCCTTCACCCACCGCCAGGCCGTCTGATAGCTCACGCCCTGCTGACGCGCCCACTCCGAAAGCTTCACGAAATCAAGATACACGACGATAGGTGACTATCAATGACTAGAAAATCCGTAGCAACCTTCACTCCATCCACCCCCATCTACTTCTACAGTGATGTAGATTTAATGGCCAGGGTCGATCCCCACGGGTCACCCTCGCGGCCTACGGTCGTAGCACCCCCATCCCGAGGAGGAGTTCGCAGTGGGAGTAACCCTGTCCAAGGGCGGCAACGTCTCGCTCAGCAAGGAGGCTCCCGGCCTCACCGCCGTCCTGATCGGGCTGGGCTGGGACGTCCGCACCACCACCGGCGCCGACTACGACCTCGACGCCTCGGCCCTGCTGCTGGACGCGAACGGGAAGGTCGCCTCCGACGCGCACTTCGTCTTCTACAACAACCTCACCAGCCCGGACGGCTCCGTCGAGCACACCGGCGACAACCTGACCGGTGAGGGCGACGGCGACGACGAGAGCATCAAGATCAACCTCACCGGCGTACCGGCCTCGATCGACAAGATCGTCTTCCCGGTCTCCATCCACGACGCCGACAACCGCGGCCAGAGCTTCGGCCAGGTCCGCAACGCGTACATCCGCGTCGTGAACCAGGCGGGCGGGCAGGAGATCGCCCGCTACGACCTCTCCGAGGACGCGTCCACCGAGACCGCCATGGTCTTCGGCGAGCTGTACCGCCACGGCGCCGAGTGGAAGTTCCGCGCCGTCGGCCAGGGGTACGCCTCCGGGCTGCGCGGCATCGCGGCCGACTTCGGCGTCAACGTCTGATACGCCGCCGGATGTACGGGGATCGCCTCGCGGGGATCACCTTGAGGAGACGTCTTCGGGCGATCCCTCGGGTGATCCTCGGGGTAGCTCTCGGGTAGTCCCCGGTTAGGTCTCGGGTACCCCCCCCCGGCCGACGCTCGGGGCAGCCCCTGGGGCGGCCCTGGGGGCGCACCCGGTCGGCCCTCGGGGTAGCCCTTTGGCCTGGCTCTGGGGTCGTACCCGGGTAGACCCCCGGGGGTACCCCACCCTGGGGGACGCCTGGAGGCGGCTCCGGAGTCGTACCCGTGTAGTTCCTGGGAGTGATCCCCGGCCGACCTCTGGGCGAACCCCGGAGCGGTCCCTAGGGTGATCCCCCTCCGCCCCCTTCACCACCGGGAGACCAGATGGCCGTCCCGCACCACCTCCGCCCGGAGGACCGAGCGGACTTCGAGGAGACCCTGCGCCTCGCACTCGTCAGAACGGGGCAACGCGCCCTGAAAGAACAGGCGCTGGCCGACGCCGACGTCATCTCGGCGGCGGCGGGAGCCGAGTACGCCGCGTACGTCGCCGTACGGCAGGACGCGAGCCGCCGGCCCGCTGCGCAGAACACCGCGCTGGCCGCCCTCGCCGTCCTCACGCCGATCATCTCCGCGACGTCGGCGGTCTTCCTCCTCCTCGTCGGCTACATCCTCCAACTCGGGGACGCCTCCGAGCCGTTGCCGACCTCCCTCATCACCGCGGGCTGGTTCCTCGGCGCCGTCGCCGTCCTCAGCACGCTCCTCGCGGTCGCCGCGTTGTTCCGCACGGCACTCCAGACCCGCCGTGGCCCCGCGTCACCGGCCGACATCGAACAGGCACGCCTGGAGTGGAAACGGGCACTGCTGGAGCGGGGGTTGGTGCCGTACCTGTCGGGGTCGGGGGACAACTCGGGGCGCACGGCGACTGGTTGACGTACACGCCGTGTACGGCGGCGAGTTGCCGCGTACGACGCGGGTGGTCCGGCGCGATCGAGCGCTGTGTGGCGGGGAGTTGCCGTAATCGGGCCGCGCCATGAGAAGCCCACGCGGCCGGGCAGCGCAGGTGAAGGCGCACTGTTCGGGGCCCGGCTGGGGGTCGCCTTGTTCGGACAGCGCCGCTGGAGGGCGCACCGGTAAAGGCAGCGCGGCTGGAGGTCGCCCCGTTCGGGAAACCCGGCTGGAAGCCGCGCCGTTCGGGCCGCGCCTCAAGAAGTCGGCGCGCTCAAGGCCGTAACGCAGGAAGCTCGCGCCTTCAAGCCGCGAAGGTAGGCGGTCGCCCTGTCAGGGCCGCATCGCAGAAGGCTTGCGTAGTCAGGCCGCGCGGCAATGAGTCGCGCTGTTCGGTCCGCATCGCGAGGGACCGACGTGACCAGTCCGCTCGGAGGAACCGACACGTTCAGACCGCGCGGCAGATGGGCGCCGAACTCAGGCCCCACCAAGGGAGGTTGGTGTCTCCGGCACGCCCTCCCCGGGCCCGTCCCCACACGCCGCGAGCCGGAGCCTGCTCGTGGCGGCTCCGGCTCGTTCGGCCTCAAGGGCTCGGGTACGCCCGGCACTCAAACGGCGCCCGGCGTTCAGGCACGCGCCGAGGGGCTCACCCGGTGTTCAAGGGCGCCCGCACTCGAAGGGCGCCCGGCGTTCAGGCACGCGCCGAGGGGCTCAGCCGTACACGACCACCCGAGGCTGGACCGTCCCGACCGCCCCGGGGGACGTGACGGTCAGGCGGTACACCTGGGTCAGCGTCTCGCCGGGCGCGAGGGTGTGCTGGGCGGTGGTGAGGTCCGTGTAGAGGGTGCCGGTCTGGGTGCCCGGCGTGACGGCGGTCCAGCAGCCGTCGGCCTTGCGCAGCTCCAGCTTGACGTCGGCGGGCTTCAGGAAGGGGCCCGAGTCCGGTGAGACGAGCAGGAGTTGGGGCGCGACGGTCAGGTCGGACGCGGTGGTGTTCGCGTAAGTGACCGTGAATTCATGGCGCTTGCCGTCGGTGGGGAGGGCGCTGGTCGCCTGGTCGACGAACTCGACCGGTATGGGGGCCTGTTCGGCGGCGGAGGCGGCGGTGGTCGCCGCCGGGGTGGAGGGAGCCGCGAGGGCGGGGGTCGCCGTGGCCAGGCCGCCCGCGAGGGCAGCGAGGAGGGCGAGGGAAGCGATTCTTGCCCCGGTGTGGGGGAACGGGACTTTCTTCACGGTGTTGTCCGGTCTCTTTCCGATTGGTCCTTCAGGGGTACTGCGGTAGTCCTACGGGACCGAGTATTCCTGAGCGCTTCCGCTCTTTGCCTTCGGGATGCCTGCCCGTTCACAGCGCAGGCCGACGCCGACCCATCTGAAGTTCACAAACATGGACAACGATCAAGTACATGACTCTTGACGCGTCCACACCATGAGCCTACTTTCCAGAGAAAGCGCTTGCTATCGCCCGGATACCCCAGATCCGGGAGCTCTACCTGTTCACGTACACACCCCGCAGTCATGTACTCGAACGGAGCCGCACGATGCACCAGCGATCTGCGAGAACAGCCGCCCTCGCCTCCTCCGCTCTCCTGGCCGGCACCCTCGTCGCCTTCACCGGCACGTCCCCGGCGAACGCCGCGACCGTCCGCCACGAGGCCGAGACCTCCCCGGCGGTCTGCACGGGAACCATCGACTCCGACTGGACCGGCTTTTCAGGAAGCGGTTTCTGCAACGGAACCAACTCCACCAGCGGATACGCCCAGTTCACGGTGAACGCGGCCGTCGCCGGGACAGCGACGCTCAACGTCCGCTTCGCGAACGGGGCTTCGGCCGCCCGCCCGGCCTCCCTCGCCGTCAACGGGACGACCGTGCAGACGCCGTCCTTCGAGGCGACCGGCGCGTGGACGACCTGGGTCACCAAGACGCTGACCGTCACGCTCAACGCGGGCAGCAACACGATCCGCCTGACACCCACGACGTCGGAGGGCCTGCCCAACGTCGACTACGCCGAGGCGACGACCACCGACTCCACGACGCCTCCCGCGACCGGCGCGATCTACGTCTCCCCGACCGGCACCGACAGCGCCGCCGGCACGCAGTCCGCGCCCACGACGCTCACCTCGGCGATCAGCCGGGTCACCGCAGGCGGCACGATCTACCTCCGCGGAGGGACGTACAACCAGTCCTCGACGGTGACCATCCCCCAGACCAGCAACGGGACTTCGGCCGCGCGGACCACCCTCACGGCGTACCCGGGTGAGACTCCGGTGCTCAACTTCTCGGCACAGAGCGAGAGTTCGTCGAACCGGGGGCTTCAGCTCTTCGGGTCGTACTGGAAGGTGTACGGGGTCGTCGTCGAGCGGGCCGGGGACAACGGGATCTACGTCGGCGGCAGTCACAACGTCATCGAGCGGACGATCACCCGCTACAACCGGGACACGGGGCTCCAGTTGGGGCGGATCGCCTCCTCCACGCCGAGCAGCCAGTGGCCCTCCGACAACCTGATCCTCAGCGCCGAGTCGCACGACAACGCCGACTCCGACGGGGAGGACGCGGACGGGTTCGCGGCGAAGCTGACGACCGGGACCGGGAACGTCTTCCGGTACGCCGTCGCGCACAACAACATCGACGACGGCTGGGACCTCTACACCAAGACCGACACTGGTCCGATCGGGCCGGTCACCATCGAGGACTCGCTCTCCTACAGCAACGGCACGCTGTCCGACGGCACCGTCAACTCCAACGGGGACCGCAACGGGTACAAGCTCGGCGGCGACGACATCGCCGTCAACCACGTCGTACGGCGCAGCATCGCCTACCGCAACGGCAAGCACGGGTTCACGTACAACAGCAACCCGGGGTCGATGGCCGTCTCCAACAACCTCAGCATCGACAACGCGACCCGCAACTACTCGTGGGACGCGGGGACTTCGGTGTTCCGCTCCAACACGTCCTGCCGGTACGCCGTAAGCGGCTCCAACGACAAGACGGTCGGGAACGCCGACAGCACGAACCAGTTCTGGACCGGCACCAACGGCTCGCGCTGCGCGTCGAGTTGGTCCGGGGCGTTGAAGTGGTCGTTCGCTTCGGACGGCAAGCTGGTGGTGACGCTGGGCGGGGCGGTCGTGACGCCGTGATCCGCTGATCGGCAATTCCGCGTGCGGGCCCGCCTGTTGTCGAGGCAGGCCCGCTCGCGGCGTCTTCGGAGGCGGCGCGGCCAGACAGGCGGCTCAGCCGGAGCGCCGCTCGGCTGGGGCGCTGGTCGGCTGGGGCGCCGAATCACTCCAGGAGGCCGCTCACCTCAGCGCAAGTGCCCGCGCCAACTCCCGGTATCCAGCAGCGGAGTTGCCTTCCCCGGCCTCGAGCAACTGCACCACCACATGGTCCGCCCCCGCCTCGACATGCGCCCGCAGTCCCGCCGCGACCGTCTCCGGCCCGCCCTGCACCACCAGGTCGGCGAGCAGCCGGTCGCTGCCGGGCGGGGTCAGGTCCTCGTCGCCGTAGCCCAACGTCCGCAGGTTCGCGGTGTAGTTGGTGAGCGCGAGGTAGGGGGCCACCCGTTCGACGGCCAACTCCCGTGCGCGTACCGGGTTCTCGTCCAGGACGATCTTCTGCTCGGTCGCCAGCACCGCGTCCTTGCCGAGGATTTCGCGGGCGCGGCGGGTGTGCTCCGGGGTGACGAGGTAGGGGTGCGCGCCGGCCGTCCGGTCCCCGGCGAGGCGCGTCACCTTGGGGCCGAGTGCCGCCAACACCCGGCGGCTGACTGGAACTTGGGCCTCGTCGAGGACGTCGAGGTAGTCGTTGAGCGCCTGGTACGGCCGTACGTACTCCTGCGTGATCTCACGGTGCCCGGCCCCGATGCCCAACAGGAAGCGGTCGGGGTGCCGTTCGACCACCCGGTGGTACGCGCGGGCCACCTCGGGCGCCGGGCTGGCCCAGATGTTCACGATCCCGGTCGCGATCACGATCCTCTCCGTCGCGTCCAACAGCCGTTCGACCGTGGCGAATTCGGAGACCGGGAGGTTCCCGAGCCACAGGGCGCCGAAGCCGAGCGCCTCCAGTTCCACGGCGAGGTCGGATGGCGTCTCGGAGATCCGCCAGACACCGTACGTACCGAGGTCGAGGGGCGCGGGATCACTGGTCGTCGTCATACCCGGGCCAACGACCCCACCCTCCCCCCTATTCCGACCTCCATCGAAATAATCGGCTCACCACGGCAGCTCCCTCCCGTGCACGACCTCCATCCGCGAAACCGCCCTGGTCAGCACCACGTACAGCCGGTGCCACCCCCGCTCCTCCCCTTCCACGATCGCCACCGGCTCGACGACCACGACGTGGTCGTACTCCAGGCCCTTCACCACCCCGGCCTCGACGACCTCGACGCGGTCGCCCAACACGCCCTGGAACTCGCCCACTTGGCCGTCGGCTACGACCACGCCCACCGAGCCCTCCGCCTTCAGCGCTCGTCGGACGGCCTCCGCCACCGCGTCGTACAGCTCCCCGGCGGAAGGGACCCGGGTGATCCTCAGCTCCCCGCCTCCGCGCAGAGATCGAGCGGCAGGGACCGTGACGTCCAGCCTTCCCAGGACCCGGTTCACCAGGTCCAGCACCACCCCGGGGACGCGGAAACCGACAGTAAGCGGTACCACAACGGCGTCGGGTTTTCCGAGGTGGCGCATCTGCTCGGGCCACGAGCGGGCCGCCCACGCCGTGGTGCCCTGGGCCAGGTCGCCGAGGACGGTCAGGGAGCCGAACTCGACGCGGCGGGCGATGGCGCGGCACTCCATCGGGGAGAGGTCCTGGGCCTCGTCGACGACGACGTGGCCGTACCCAGCGGGGTGGGTGATGAGACCTGAGAGTTCGTCCAGAAGGACCAGATCGGCGGCGGACCAGCGGACCGACTTCCAGGAGCGGGCCGGCCGCGTCCAGGCCAGCTCCGCGCACTCCCGGGCCGACAGGACGCCGTCGGCATACCGCTCCAACTCCTCGCCGCCGCGCAGGAGTTCGTACACCACCTCCTCCGGGCGGACCTTCGGCCACACCGCGTCGACGCAGCCGCCGACCGCGCGCTCCACCCGTCGTACCCAGGTGGCATTCCGGGTCCCGCTGCGGCGTTCCGCCTCGGCGCGCATCCGGACGACGATCCGCGTCCGCACGCGCTCGCGGCCGATCTCGTACGGCGGCTCCTCGGCGAGGACGGCCCGGACGATCCCAGCGACCTCGCTCGCCGGTACCCGCCAGCGGTACGACCCCTCCTGGACGACGGCACCCTGCGCGTCGTCCGCGCGGACCCTGCCGTACAGCGCCCGGCGTAGTACCTCCGCCATACGCGGGTCGTGCTTGAGGGCTGCGGCGGCGCGGGTGTCCGTGCCGGTGGCCGGGTGGAGGGCGATCTCTTCGAGGAGGGTCGACTGGCGGACGCCGGTCTCGCCGAGGGAGGGGAGGACCTCGGAGATGTAGGAGAGGAAGGTGCGGTTCGGGCCGAGGATCAGCAGGCCGGCGCGCTGGATGCGGCGCGGGTGCGTATAGAGGAGGTACGCCGCGCGGTGGAGGCCGACGGCGGTCTTGCCGGTGCCGGG
>NZ_LIRL01000261.1 GCF_001419795.1 Streptomyces niveiscabiei | reverse complement strand
GCCCCCCACCGCCCCCGAAACCGCCGCCGACCACGTCCTCGCCTACCTCCGTGCCCAGCGTGACGCGATCGTCGCCCTCGACCCCGCTGTCCGGCAGGACGAGTACGACTCCGTGCACCGGATGCGCGTGGCCACCCGGCGGATGCGCAGCGCGTTCCGGTCCTTCGGCAAGGTGCTGGACCGTGAGGTGACCGACCCCATCGGGGACGAGCTGAAGTGGCTCGCGGGGGAACTCGGCGTGGACCGGGACCAGGAGGTCCTCACCGAGAGGATCGCCGCCGGCCTCGACAAGCTCCCGCGCCACCTGGTCGCCGGCCCCGTACGGACCCGCGTACGGACCTGGTCGCACGCCCGCCGGGGCGGCTCGCGCAGGCGCCTCATCGCCGTACTGGACGGAAAGCGGTACCTGACGCTGCTCGACAAGCTGGACGCGCTGGTCGCGGAGCCCCCGCTCGCCGCGAAGGCGTCCGGTGCGCCGGAGAAGGTGATCGCAGCAGCCGTCCGCAAGGACTTCGCGAAGGTCGCCGCCCTCGTCGAGGACGCCCTCGCGCAGCCCTCGTCCGGCCCGGAGCGGGACCTCGCGCTGCACGAGGCGCGCAAGAAGGCGAAGCGGACCAGGTACTCGGCGGAGGCGGCGGAACCGGCGCTGGGCGCTCCCGCGACGGCGATGGTGAAGGCCGCCAAGTCCCTCCAGAACCTCCTCGGCGACCACCAGGACAGCGTGATGGCCCGCGAGGCGCTCCGCGAGATCGCCGCCCAGGCGCACGCGGCGGGCGAGAACGCCTTCACGTACGGCCTGCTGTACGGCAGGGAGGAGCGCAGGTCGGCGGCCGACGAGGCGGAGCTGCCGGGGCTGTGGGCGGAGGTGAGGGGCGGGACGGGGATCTGAACGGCCGGGGCAGACCTTCAGCCGCGTTAGGCTAGATGGTCACCCCTGTCGTTCCCCGCTCACGAAAGTTCGCGCGATGTCTGTCGAGTCGGTCTTCCCGCAGCTCGAAGCTCTGCTCCCGCATGTGCAGAAGCCGATCCAGTACGTGGGCGGCGAGCTGAACTCCACCGTCAAACCCTGGGACGCCACCGACGTCCGCTGGGCGCTCATGTACCCCGACGCCTACGAGGTCGGGCTCCCCAACCAGGGCGTCATGATCCTCTACGAGGTGCTGAACGAGCGGGACGGCGTCCTCGCCGAGCGCACGTACAGCGTGTGGCCGGACCTGGAGGCGCTGATGCGGGAGCACGGCGTCCCGCAGTTCACCGTGGACTCGCACCGCCCGGTGAAGGCGTTCGACGTGTTCGGCCTGTCCTTCTCCACGGAGCTGGGCTACACGAACATGCTGACGGCCCTGGACCTCGCGGGCATCCCCCTGGAGGCCAAGGACCGCGGCCTGGACGACCCGATCGTCCTCGCGGGCGGCCACGCCGCGTTCAACCCCGAGCCGATCGCCGACTTCATCGACGCGGCGGTCATCGGGGACGGCGAGCAGGCGGTCCTCGACATCACGGACATCGTCCGCCAGTGGAAGGCGGAGGGCCGCCCCGGTGGCCGCGAGGAGGTGCTGTTCCGCCTCTCGAGGACCGGCAACGTGTACATCCCCCGGTTCTACGACGTCGAGTACCTCGCGGACGGCCGTATCGCCCGCGTCGTCCCCAACAAGAGCGGCGTCCCGTGGCGCGTGTCGAAGCACACCGTCATGGACCTCGACGAGTGGCCGTACCCGAAGCAGCCGCTCGTCCCCCTCGCGGAGACGGTCCACGAGCGGATGTCCGTCGAGATCTTCCGCGGCTGCACGCGCGGCTGCCGCTTCTGCCAGGCCGGGATGATCACGCGGCCCGTGCGGGAGCGGTCGATCACCGGCATCGGCGAGATGGTCGACAAGGGCCTGAAGGCGACCGGCTTCGAGGAGGTCGGCCTGCTGTCCCTGTCCTCCGCCGACCACAGCGAGATCGGCGAGATCGCCAAGGGCCTCGCCGACCGCTACACCGAGGACAAGATCGGCCTCTCCCTGCCCTCCACCCGCGTCGACGCCTTCAACGTCGACCTCGCCAACGAGCTGACCCGCAACGGCCGCCGCTCCGGCCTCACCTTCGCCCCCGAGGGCGGCTCCGAGCGCATGCGCAAGGTCATCAACAAGATGGTCTCCGAGGACGACCTGATCCGTACGGTCGCCACCGCGTACGGCAACGGCTGGCGCCAGGTGAAGCTGTACTTCATGTGCGGCCTGCCCACCGAGACCGACGACGACGTCCTCCAGATCGCCGACATGGCCGCGAACGTCATCGCCAAGGGCCGCCAGGTCTCCGGCGCCAACGACATCCGCTGCACCGTCTCCATCGGCGGCTTCGTCCCCAAGCCCCACACCCCCTTCCAGTGGGCCCCGCAGCTCTCCGCCGAGGAGACCGACGCCCGCCTCGGCAAACTCCGCGACAAGATCCGCGGCGACAAGAAGTACGGCCGCTCCATCGGCTTCCGCTACCACGACGGCAAGCCCGGCATCGTCGAGGGCCTCCTCTCCCGCGGCGACCGCCGCGTCGGCGCCGTCATCCGCGCCGTCTACGAGGACGGCGGCCGGTTCGACGGCTGGCGCGAGCACTTCTCCTACGACCGCTGGATGGACTGCGCGGACAAGTCCCTGGCCCAGTTCGGCGTGGACGTCGACTGGTACACCACCCGCGAGCGCACCTACGAGGAAGTCCTCCCCTGGGACCACCTCGACTCCGGCCTCGACAAGGACTGGCTCTGGGAGGACTGGCAGGACGCCCTCGACGAGACCGAGGTCGAGGACTGCCGCTGGACCCCGTGCTTCGACTGCGGGGTGTGCCCGCAGTTCGACACATGGCCACAAACGGGGCCGACCGGCAAGAAGCTGCTGCCGCTGACGGTCAAGAAGGACGCTGCGAGCAGTGGGCACAGGCACTGAGGTGAGTGAGGCGCTGCGGCGGATCTCTGAGGCTGTGGCGGGGGCCACGGAGGATGAGGTGGCCTTGATTCTCAGTTCGCTCGGTGCGTCGGAGCGGCGGAAGTGCGTCGTTCCGCCAGCGCGGGCGACGGCTCTGCCGTCCCTACGGGCTGAATCGGGCATCCAAGTCGATGTGGAGTGGATCTGAACGATCCGAGGCCCCAACGAATCTGTAGCTGGATTCGTTGGGGCCTTGCTGTGCGGCTGAGACTTGATGTTGTCAATGTTGTCGACAGGCATTCACATGGGCTGCGAATCAGCATTGAAAGACGACTCGACTCGGCGATGCTTCGCAGTGCTCAATCCATTTCATTGCATCTCGATGGCATGCAATGGATTACATCGCCGCACTGATGACATACGATGTGGACGTTGCGCGAGGCTTGCCGAGCAACGCCGAGACTCGCCGAGTCTGGTCGAGCACTGGGAAGTCGAGAAGGGCCTGAGCTGGCGCCTACCAGCATCAGGCCCCTCATGAGTGCCGCAGTCATTGGTCCCGGCCGGGTTAGCATCGGCCGGGCCCAGTGCTGAGCGCGTACCGCCCGCCGGTGTCCTCTCCCCAGTCAGGGATTAGAAGGCCCGCAGCACTTCGACGATCATCGCGATCACAGGCGCCCAGTCGATCACTGTCTGACGTAGAGTCGGACGGTGCTTGCAACAGGCGCAGTGTTCGTGTTGATCCATTGATACCTCCCCCCACTCGACCCCAAGCCCTCTCGGGGAGGGCTGCCGTCCCGAAGAGGGACGAAACACCGGAGGGGCGTTCGTGTGGTGAAGCAAGTGCAAGCATAGGCCAGTTAAACGACTTCATGGGACATGAGCGCTTTAACTTCTGACGAGTTAAAGAAACGCCGCTTCCGGCAGCGGCGTTTACCTTCGCATGTGGGCTTCCCACGTGCAGGTTTCTGCCCAAGCGAAGCTGTCAGAACGGAAGAACGGGTCTGCTTGCGCCGTGTTTGATCGTTGAGATTCGTTCGTGGAAGTCGCGCGTGGCGGCTTCGCGCGGGTACCGGGCCCTGAGCTCCTTGTCCAGTTCGTCAGCGACTAAAAGCAGGGACGGCAGCGACTTGCGGTCGGCCCCGAGGGCTGTAGTGCCCATCTCGATGGCTTCTTCAACGTCCCCGGTGCGGGCGGCGGCAACCCCGAGGGTGAGGCGGGCCTCAGCCGCGCGCATGGGCGAGACCTCGGTGCCATCCGGCCCGGTGCTGATGCGGATCACCGAACGGGCATGGGCGGCAGCGCGTTCGTCGTCTCCGAGGAGACGGTAGGCGTCCATCTCGTAGAAGTCCCACTTGTCCGGGTCGATGATGAAGTGGTGTTCGGGATGATCCGGGCGGGGAAGTCGGTCCAGGCGGGCGCGGCCGGCGTCCAGGGATTCGCGGACCAGGCGGCCGTCTCCCATGCGTGCGGCGGCACGGGCCTTGTGGGCGTAGAGCTGGACGCCGACGGAGTGGGTCTGGTCGGCGACGTGTCCGGCCTCGACGGCGGCCAGCATGTCTTGCCAACGGCTCTGGGTGAGGGCGAACCACGCCTCGATCTCCCACGCCCACGCCTTGATCTCGCCGTGGCCGGTCTCCTCGCCGATGCGGAGGGCGGCGGCCTTGCTGAGGTTCGCGGCCTCGCGCTGGCCCCGGTCGTACTGGACGCACGCGTTCAGGAGGAACAGCCAGCCGGTGTCAACCAGTAGCTCTTGGTGCTGGCGCAGAGTCATCCGGCCTTCGAGCTGCTTGGTCACGTACTGGAGACCATTGCGGGTGCGTTCGTGGAGATAGTCAGCGTCGGCGTACGGGTAGGCGCGGGCGAGTTGATTGATCCCGTGCTCGATTGACTCCAGGGCGGCGCTGTTGATGTTGGACATCTCGGCGCGCTTGAGCATCTCGGCGATGTCCCACAACCCGGCTCCGCCCTGTGCGATCAGGGTGCTCGGGTCGTCCGTCGGGGACGTGGCGGCTGATTTCTCCAGCTCCCACGGGCGCGGGGTGAGCCCCGCGAGGTGTCCGGGGATGCGCAGACCGTCGACGACCTCAAGGATCTTGTGGAACTGGGTGATCCGTGGCCGGACTCCCTTGCCCTCGGTCTCCGGCCGGGCCATCTTGCCGATGTGCTCCCGCTTGTAACCGACAGCCTTGGCGATCTTCGCGTAGCTGATGTTGCCGTGGAGTTTGGCGAGTCTGAACACTTCGCCGAAGTCATGGTTGGTGATCGCCGAACGTACGTCCGCGCGTTCCAGGACGTGCGGCGGCAGAGCTGCCGGTGTGGGTGCGGCTCCGGTCATCTCACTTCCCCATTGTGATTGACCCACTGGTTGCGCTGGTTCGAGCTGCTTTCTCGATCTTGTCCTACGACCGTTCTGCGAGTGTACCCACGAAGGGGGTCCCCAAGAGGGGGGAGCGACGGGTGGGGAGAGGCGTGCACTCTCGGGGGCAACCTGGCGGGAGAGCCTCGGCAGGTGAGACCTGACGGGATCGTGTCATGGACGACGCGAAGAAGGAGAGAGCACAGTTCGGCCCCCTCACTGAGGGCCTCGATGCGTACGCCCACTGGGCCATAGTGCCGACAGCTTCGGCGGGTGGCCGTTACCTGACCCTGACCCTCTTCGCCGACTGCGGCAACGTCACGGGCATCGCGCGCTACCAGACCGCCGCCTTCCTGCACAGCTTGGGCCTCAGCGGGATCGTCGACGACGCTCGGCTGATCGTTTCGGAGCTGGTGGGCAACGTGGTGAACCACGCGGTGCCGGAGCCCTCCCGGGTGCTTCCCGGCGGCTCGCAACGCATCGACGTGTCGTTCAAGGTGTGGCCGAAGTGGTTGTTCATCGGGGTGTCGGACGAAGACTCGACTCCTCCCCTGCTTCCACTCGGTGACATCTTCTGGCCGGGGTTCATGGAGGAACTCGCAGAAGCGGTGCTCCCGGACAGCGGGCGCGGGCTGCTGATCGTCCAGCGTCTGGCGGCTGCGGTCTGGTGGACGCCGGAAGAGGGCGGCAAGACCGTCTGGTGCCGAATCGACCTCGACGACGGAACCGGGGACTCCTCGTCGTGATGATCTCTGGCTGCCGACGTCCCGCAGATGAAACCGGCGGCCAGAGGCCGGAGGTCAGCCCTCCGGCGAACGGGGCGTGACTCCTGGGACGGTCCGCTGGGTTCCCCACCCAATTCCCAGGGGTCACGCTTCACAACCTCATACCGAGACCGGACCACCCCCGCGCCTGGCAGCAACCGGGGTGGTCCGGCAGGGGACGCAGCGGCCCCCGGTGCCTGATGGTACCGGGGTCGTTGTGCTGCGCATTCGCCTTCGGCCAAAGGAAGTTGACGGTCCGTTACCCGATCGGAGGCGGCAAGATGACTGGCGAAGGTGGGAAGTGGCTCGGTGACGGTCTCGACGCCGAGGACGCGGACGTGAGTCTGTGGGTGCCTGGTGTCGACTACATCGCGGGTTGGCGTGCGGCTCGGGAGTCCACCGACCGTCTGAATCGTGCGCTCCTGGGTGTGGGTTTCGAGTTGTCCGCCGTGCGGGCGGTTGCCTCGACGGACGACGGCGGGCGTGGGGTCGTGCGGCTGGCGGGTCGGCTGGATGCTGTGGCGCGGCTCGCCGGTCTCCTGGAAGCGCTCGCCGATGGTGACGGCGGTGCGCTGTGAGGGGTGGGTTCGCTGCTGGGTGGCGCGCGTGGGCACGTCGCCGGCCGCAGGGACTATGGGCGGGAGCTGCCATGGGACGAGTGAACAGGGGGCCTTACGCTCGCCCGGCGGATCGGGCAGGTACTGGACCTGCCCGCTGGTGTGCCCGATCGGCCCCCTGTTCTTCGAGGCTCGTCCCATGGTGGCTGCCTAAAGTCCCGGAGGCCGTCGACCCCCGGCCCACCACACCCCTGCCCTCGGTGGCCGGTCGGCGTTTCGACTCCTTGGGCGTGCTGCGGTGCGGGGCGTCCGGCGGCCGGGCGGGACCGGCGGTCACGCCGCACGCCCGGCCGGGGCGGTCGGGCGTCCCGGCGCGCCGCAGGCGCGCCCTTGAGGAAGTGGAGACAGTTTCGACCGATGCCGGTTCGTTCTCAGGTCCGGCGGCGTCGGGTGGGCGGCTTGTCGGCGGTGATCCGGTAGGCGAGTTCGGCGCGGTCGGCTCCGGTGCGGAGTTCTTCGAGGATCAGGGGGCGGTCGCCGGTGCCGTGGGCGGTGCGGGTGACGTGCAGGATCGGGGTCGCGTCGGGGAGTTGGAGCGTGGTGCGTTCGTCGGGGAGCGGCATGCGGGCGCGGATCGTCTCGGACCACCACAGTTTGTGTCCGGCCTCGGTGAGCGCGCGGTAGATCGCTGTCGGGGGTTGCCTTGGCTGGTCCGCGAGCGCCGGGATGTCCTCGGCCACCGCGAAGGGGATCAGCGTGCGGTGCATCGCACGGGTTCCCGTCGCGGCGTCGAACAGCAGCCGGTCACATCCCAACAGGGCTTCTTCCTCGGGGAGTTGGAGAAGCGGTCCGGTGTCCTTCGTGGTGCGGGCGCGGTAGAGGCTCGGTTCCTCGGCCTCCTGCCAGACGTCGGTGTCGGGCTGGGTGAAACGGCCGTCCGGTGTCTGGCTGATGCTGCGGTCGATGCTGAGTGCCGGGTGTCCGGCGGTGCGTACGAAGCTTCCCTTGCCGTGCCGCACGTCGATCAGTCCTTCCGCGCGCAGTGCGGCGACGGCGTTGCGGACGGTCGGGCGGGACACGGCGTAGCGGGTCATGAGCTGGGCTTCGGAGGGCAGCGGGGAGCCTGGTTCGTACTCGCCGGAGAGGATCGCTTCGCGGATCGCGGCGGCGACCTGCTGGTAGAGGGCTCCGGGGCGTTGGATCTCCGTCATCGCGGCGTCTCCGGCGGGTCGGGGGGCAGGGTCGTAGGTACGTCGCACGTGCGGCGTCACTCGTCAGCATAAGTAGTTGCACTCTCGCCGTACAGAACTCCATAGTCATCACTCGTAAGGACGAGTGACGTCAGTATCTGTCTGGCGTCGTGGCTGGCCAAGGAGGCCGAAGAAATGCAGTCCATTCCCGTGGACACGGCGCGACTGGGCGTTCTGCGGTGCGCCATCGCGCCCGAACAGAAGATCAGCAACTCCGAGACGCAGGAGGTGAAGAGGGACCGGGACGGCAACCCGGTCTGGACCGTCGCCGTCACCGTGCGGCAGGACAGGCGCCGGATCTCCGTCATCGAGATCGCCGTGAGCGGTGAACCGACCGGGATCGAGGAGGGACAGATCATCAAGGTGACCGAGCTGACGGCGTTCGCCTGGTCGATGGGTGACCGGCACGGGCTCAGCTTCCGTGCCGACGCCATCACCCCCGTCCGTGCAACTGCCGCACACGTCAAGGGCGGTGACGCGTGATGGAGCCGTACATCGTCGCCTTCGTGCTGGCGGTGCTCGCCTGGCTGCTCATGGCCGGTGATCTTGTGCAGCGGCACCGTCCGGTCTGGCACTGGTACCTGATCGGCTACCCGGCGACCGCCTGGCGGGTGGTGTCGACGTGGCGTCGGGTCGCGGTCCTCAACGACCTCGCCGTGTCCCGGCTCCCGGCACACACCCTCGTCGGCCACCTCCTGGTCAAGGGGGACCCCGTCCGGCCGGTGGCGCCGCGCGCCTCGTTCCCGCACGTCACCCCGATGGGTCTGACCGTGCTGGTACGGCTGCACCCCGGTCAGACCCCGGCCGCCTACCTGAAGGCGGCGGACGCGTTCGTCCACGCGTGGAAGGTGCACGCGGTACGGGTCACCTCACCGGAACGGGGCCGCGTGCTGCTGACCGCGATGGCGAGTGACCCGCTTCAGCGGCCAGGCTTAGCCACGGCCCCGGCCGAACTCCTCTGCGCGCTCATCGGGGCCTTGGAGTCGGGCGGGGCATGGGTGATGGACCTGCGCCAAGTCCCGCACTGGCTGATCACCGGCGCCACCCGCTCCGGCAAGTCGACGCTGCTGGCCCGGCTGATCACCCAACTCGCACCGCAACCCGTCGCCCTGGTCGCCATCGACTGCAAGGGCGGCATGGAACTCGGCCTGTTCACCGACCGGCTGAGCGCACTGGCCACCTCCCGGCGGGAAGCGGTCGCCGTGCTGTCCGCGCTCGTCGTCGACATGCAGGAGCGGATGCGTACGTGCCGGTCGGCCGGGGTCCGCTCGGTCTGGGAACTCCCGGACAAGATCCGGCCCGTCCCGGTCGTCGTGATCGTCGACGAGATCGCGGAACTGTACCTGTCGGACGGCACCCGTGACAGCAGAGCCGAAGCCGAACAGTGCTCCACGCTGCTCCTGCGCCTGGCACAGCTCGGCGCGGCACTCGGCCTGCACCTGGTCGTCGCCGGACAACGCGTCGGCTCCGACCTCGGCCCCGGCGTCACCGCCCTGCGCGCTCAGCTCGGCGGCAGGATCTGCCACCGCGTCAACGATCCCGGCACGGCGGAGATGACCCTCGGTGATCTCAACAAGGACGCCGTGGCCGTCGCCCAATCCATCACACCGGAGGAACGCGGCGTGGCGGTGTGCACCGCCCCCGACGGCGGCTGGAGCCGCGCCCGCTCCCACCTCACACCGACGGCTGAAGCAGTCACGGCGACCCGGAAGCACTCCCGCATCACCCCGCACCTGCCCCTCGTCACCCGCTCCCTCGCGGCCATGGAAGGAGAGAGCAAGTGATCAGCGAAGACACGGCGTTCATGTACGCGGTGATCTTCGGGATCATCGCCGCCCTCCTCATCCGCTCCCGCAACGTCCGCGCCTGGGAAGCGGCCTGCATCGGACTCTTCGGCCTCTACCTCGGCCATACCCCCGTGTTCTTCACCGTCCACGACCTCTTCACCTGGTTCCTCAACGGCTTCTCCCACACCTGAGCAGAAGGGACCACACACCATGCCCATGCCTCGCGTGAGGTGCCCCCACTGCAAGGGAGACGGCGCACGCCGCACCTGGACCGGACGACTGCGGCGCTGCCGCGTCTGCCGGGGCACCGGAACCATCCGCTGAACCCGGCCAACCCCGCACGACCACGAAAGGCCCCCCGCCTATGTACGACGCCACGCCACTCACCAACCGTGCCGCTCCGGCGGCACCCCAGGGAAGGTCACCACCATCACCCCGCACCCCACCCCGCCTGATAGGCGCGCCGCCCTCGACCGTGCGGCGCGCCTGCGCCACCTCCCGGAAACAGACCGCGACGCGCTACGCCTCGCCCAACACCCGCAGTTCCCCCGCTGGCTGGCCCAGGTCACCGCAACCGGCGGCTGCTCCCACCCCATCCACCTCACCGGCACGACCACCACCTTCGACGCCACGACCGGCGAACTCCTCCACCACTACGACACCTGCACCGAACCCGGCGAACGCCTCCTCATCCGCTGCCGCAACCGCCGCGCAACCGTCTGCCCGGCCTGCTCCCGCCTCCACGCCGGAGGCACCTACCACCTCGTCCGTGCGGGCCTCCTCGGCGGCAAGAACATCACCCCCGAAGTCCGCAACCACCCCCGCTTGTTCGTCACCCTCACCGCTCCGTCCTTCGGTCCTGTCCACCGCGCGGGGGAGGCGTGCCACCCTCGGCGCGACGGCGGCACCTGCGAACACGGACGCAACCTCGGATGCGGTGCCGTGCATCTGCCGGAGGCTCCGGCTGTCGGCCAACCGCTGTGCGCCGACTGCTACGACTACCCCGGCCACGTCCTCTGGCACGCACACGCCTCCCGACTCTGGGACCGCTTCGTCATCGACGTCCGCCGCCGTCTCGCCACCTCGGCCGGCCTCGTCCAGTCCCACTTTGCTGATCACGCCCGGCTCTCCTTCGCCCGGATCGCCGAGTACCAGAAACGCGCGGCCGTCCACATCCACGCCGTCATCTGCCTCGACGGCCCGGACGGACCCTGCGACGAACCTCCACTCTGGGGTACGTCAGACCTCCTTGCCGACGCCGTCCGTGCCTCCGCCCGACGGGTCCTGGTCCGCACCTCTTACAGTCCTGCCGTGGGTGAACTGACCTTGCGCTGGGGGACCCAACTCGACGTCCGGCCACTGCGCGCCGCCGACGGACATGGTCCCGATGACGACGCCGTGGCCGCGTACGTTGCCAAGTACGTCACCAAGGGAGCGGACGAAACCGGCGCAGGCACCGACCACAAGGTCACCACCCAAGACGACATCGACGCCGCACCCGTGAGCACACACGTCCGCACCCTCATGCACACCTGCTGGCGCCTCGGCAACCTCCCCGAATACACGCCGCTCCGCCTCCATGCCTGGACCCACACCCTCGGCTACCGAGGCCACATCCTCACCAAGTCCCGCGCCTACTCGACGACCTACGCGGCTCTACGTGCCGAACGTGCTCACCACGTCGGCCACCTCGACATCCCGGACGCCACCACCGAACGCCGCTGGCGCTACATCGGCTCCGGCCACACCCCCGGCGCCGCGCTCATCGCCGCCGGAATCTCCGAAGATCTTGTCCAGTCTCGGCGGCTCGCTGCGGAAGCCGAGCAAGAGGGGGAGTGGTGCTGATCGCTGTTCCCCCGGAAAGAGAACCGCAGCAGGACCGAAACCGGTCATGTACCGAACTCGGCAGCGAGAAGCCTCTGAGCCTGATCGACAGCGAGATCGTGATCGTGACCGATGAGGGAACGGAAGAGCCGTTCGACCCGGTGTCCTGGTTCCCGTGATCCGAACTCGGTCAGAACGCCTCCGCGAAGTCGTCCTGCTTGAGGATCAGCCGGTCCCGTACGTCCTTCGGGATCATGAGCTTCATGTGGATGCGGGGAGCGCGTACCCCCTTCACCTTGGTCCGCTTGATCGTGCACTTCACGCCTACCCGATGAAGATCGGCGGACATGGCCTCCATGCCGCCTTCTTCCCAGCGCTCCCTGAACGACTTGCCGTTGTGCACGGCCACCCAGCGATCGTGGGTCGACTTCGGGTCGACGGCCTCCAACTGTTTGATGAGGTCGTCCAACGTCTTCTCCGCCTGCTCCTTCGTGAACCGCGTCTTCGTGAAGCGGCCCTCGGGTTCGAGCCCGGCCATGTAGTAACTGACGGACTCCTCCAGACGCTTCTGTTCCCTCCGAGCCTCGGCGCCCTGGCGGTACTCGCGCGTCAGGACCGGTTCTTCACCAAGCACCGTCAGTACGTCTTCGACCAACTTGCTGTAGATCTCCTGCGGGTTCGGCGCGCCATGGCCTCCGCTCTTGCACTTACCGCACCGCAAGTACTCGTACGACCGGCCCTTGTACTTGGTCTTCTGCACGGTCATGTTGGTGCCGCAGTCGTGGCAGAGCAGCACACCGAGGAACTTGGTCGCACCACCGGGCACTCGCGTCGGCTGGTTCTTCCCCCGTCTGTCCAGTGCTGTCTGGAGGCTCTGGAACTCCTCCTCGGTGAAGATCGGATCTGCCACCCGGATGGGCTTCGCGTCGCTTCCCAACACCACCTTCGAACGGCGTACGCCTCCGTTCTTGTCCTCCTCCACGCGGTAGCCCATGAGCGCGGGGTTCCTGAGCCTGCGGAGCATCGTCGATGTCGTCAGACCTTGACCGCACAGCCCGGCACGTACGAGCACCCTCGCCATACGCCGGGCGGAGGCGGGCTTGGCTCTCAGCGCCGCACGACGGCACCAGTGCAGAGCCTTGTACGCATCCTCATCGATGACGAGAACGACTCGACCGTCCTCGTTCTCCGCCGTCTCGTAGCCGTACGCGGGCTTGCCGACAACCCAGTCGGTCTGTGTCTTGGCGTAGTCCCACAGGCTCGATACACGGGTGCTGGTGTTGGCCGCCTCGATCTCCGCGATACCGCCGATGATCGTGACCATGATCTTCCCGGCCGTTGTGGTCAGGTCGATCGAGTCGTTCTTGGAGACGAGATTCTTCCCGTACTTCAAGGACCAATCGATCATGGTGCTGAGGTCGGTGAGCCGCCGCACGAACCGGTCGAGCTTCCAGAAGAGGATCTCGTCGAACTCCGGGGCCCGGTTGTTGAGCCACTCACCGAGCTGCTTGCGCTTCCAGGGCGGCACCTTCGTGGCGGACACGTTCAGATCGCTGGCGACGCCGACAACCCGGCTGCCTCGGTCCAACGCCAGCTTCCGGAGATCCAGTTCCTGCCGCACGGGAGAGGTCGTGTCGTCCGTGAGGACGGACAGGCGTATGGACAGCAGAGCCCGTGGGGCGTAGTCGGGCAGGAGCGCTTCCGCTCTTCTCAGGTTCTCAAGGACCGCTAAGTCGGCCTCGGTCCACTCGGCCTCAACTTCGTACGCCTGCCGCTCGGTTGAGGTCCGTCGCTTGCGTCTGGTTGCCATACCTGCACGGTAGTGGATTTGGAGCTGTTGGTGTATGCCCGGCCATGGACACGCACATCCAAGTCGGGCCCACGGGCAAGAAGTTGCTGCCGCTGAGCGTGGTCAACAAGTAGTAACTCGCTTACCGGGCCCTTCCCTTCGGGGGAGGGCCCGTTGTCATGATCGCTGGATAGAGTCGTCCTGTCACAGCGGGGGAGGGGCTCGGTCCGATGAGTCGTCGTAGGTCCGGAGCGGTCGGCGTCTGGGCCGAGATGCAGCGTCAGCAGCAGCGGCAGGCGCAGGCCGCCGCCCGGCAGCTGCGGGAGCGGGAGCGGCAGGAGCGCGCGTACCAGCGGCAGGCCGCGCAGGACCACAAGGCGTACCGGCAGGCCGAGGCCGCGCGGCGGACCGCCGAACTGGAGGCGCGGGTGGCCGCGCTCCAGGGGCTGCTGGCGACCGGATGCCGGGCGGCGCCGTTCCGTCCGGACACGCTGCTGCGCACGGACCAGGTCCCGCCGTTCGACCCCGGCCCGCTGGCCCACCCGGTGCCCATGCCCGACCCCGGCCAGTTCCCCGCACACGGCTGGACAGCGAACGCCCGCGCCCAGGCCCGCGCCCGCTTCGAGCAGGCGTGGTACGCCGCCCAGGCCGCCGAGGCCCAGCGCCAGGAGCAACTCGCCGCCCAGCAGCGGCAGTACGCGCAGTGGGCCGAGGGCGTACGGACCGAGGCGCGCCGCCACAACGCCGGTGTCGCCGAGGCGGCCCGGGGCCTCCAGCGGGGCGAACCGGACGCCGTCGTCGAGTACTTCACCGCCGCGCTGTACGCCTCTCCGTCCTGGCCGCAGGAGTTCCCCCGGCAGCTCTCCGCCGCCTACGACCAGGCCGCCCGCCAACTCGTCCTGGACTGGGAGCTTCCCGGCTACGGCGTCGTCCCCGAGGCGAAGGCGGTGCGCTGGTCGCCGGGCGAGGACCAGTACCGGGAGACCGCCCGCCCGGTGACCCAGCGCCGGGCGCTGTACCGGGAGGCGATCGCGCAGTCCGCGCTGCTCGTCCTGCACGAGCTGTACGCCGCCGACACCACCGGCGCGCTGGAGTCCGTCGCCCTCAACGGCTTCGCCGACGGACCCGACCCCGCGACCGGCCTGCGCGCCCAGCACATCCTGGTCACCGTCCTGGCCACGCGCCCCTCCTTCACGTCCCTGAACCTCGCGCAGGTCGACGCGGTCAGCTGCCTCACGGACGCCCTGCGCGGCCGGCTCTCCGCCCGCCCCGACGAGCTGACCGCCGTACGCCCGGACCGCCGCCCCCAGGACGTCGGCAACCGGGTCGTCACCCACCGGGACGACGACGAGCCCGACCTCCACGCCATGGACCCGATCGCCTTCGAGGAACTCGTCGCGGAACTGCTGCGGGCGATGGGCATGGAGGCGGTGACCACGCGGCGCTCCGGCGACGGCGGGGTCGACGTCGACGCGACCGACCCGGCGCCGATCCGCGGCGGCGCCATCGTCGTGCAGGTGAAGCGGTACCGGAACACTGTGTCCCCCACAGCCGTCCGGGACCTGTACGGCACGGTCCTCGACCGGGGCGCCAACAAAGGCGTCCTCGTGACGACGTCGTCCTTCGGACCCGGGTCGCGCGACTTCGCCACCGGTAAACCCCTGGAGCTGATCTCCGGCCCCGAACTCGTCGACCTCCTCCACCGCCACGGCCTGCGCGGACGCCTGGGTGACGGGACTCCGCCGACCGACGACGGGCACAACGTCCTCGGCATGTCCTGGTCCGGCACGGTCGCGCTCGACGTCTGCGCGCTGGTCTGCCAGGGCGGCCGAGTTCTCTCCGACGACCACTTCGTCTTCTTCAACAACAAGCAGACCCCGGACAGCACGATCGTCCACACCGGCGACAACCGCACGGGCGAGGGCGAGGGCGACGACGAGCAGATCAACGTCAACCTCGCGGGCCTCCCGGCCGACGTCGACAAGATCGTCTTCCCGGTCTCGATCTACGACGCCGAGAACCGCTCGCAGAACTTCGGCCAGGTCCGCAACGCGTACATCCGCATCCTCAACCAGGCCGGTGGCGCGGAGATCGCCCGCTACGACCTCTCCGAGGACGCGGCCACCGAGACCGCCATGGTCTTCGGCGAGCTCTACCGCAACGGCGCGGAGTGGAAGTTCCGCGCGGTCGGCCAGGGCTACGCGTCGGGCCTCGCGGGCATCGCGCAGGACTTCGGGGTGAACGTCTGAGGTTCACTCGGACGTAGGTAGGTGATCGGACGGGCCCTGGCTGCTGTGTGCGGCCGGGGCTCGCTTCGGCTCTGACCTGGTGTTTTCCAACAGCTCGCGGCGATGCCGCTGCCTGAAGCCGTTGCCGTTCACGGTCAGCTCTGGCACTCTTCTATATGCAAGGTCCCATGTGTCCGAGTGAGGACACTCAGGGGGTCTTGCTCTCGTGGGCCCCCGGTTCGTGCCGGGGGTTTCTGCGTTTCAGGAAGCGGCGTCGCCATCCACCCAGACGATGCCGTCGGTTCCGTACCCGGGAAGCCAGTGGTGCTGGAGCCGCTTGTACGCCTTGGACATGGAGCCCATCGGGGTCATCTTGGGCCATACCTCCGGACGCGCGAGCATCAGATGGTGGAAGGCGGCGTACCCCACCAGGTCAGCGCCCTGGATGAGCTGGCTGTACCTGCTGTCCTGCATGACAGGGTCTTCCAGCACTCGGCGCGAGGCCAACGGCAGACTGCGGTGAGCGTCACGGTAGGGCTTGGCCCCGCGGATGGCCTGCCTCCACACGTCCTGCGCCTTCTCCTGGCCCACCTCTTCCACTTCGTCGGGGCCGGACTGGCCGTCGCACATGATCACGACGTGAGTTTCCTCCTCAAGCGCCCACGCTTCGAGATGGTTCACGAAGGCCCGATACACCGTGGCTATCCGCGACGTGCAGCCCACGACCGTGAGAACGCGGACGCTCTCGCACTTGGCGACGTGCCTGAGCATCAGGTCGTGGGCGGCGATCCGCGCCGGCCTGCCGAAGCTTTTGTTCTGGCTCTCCGTGGCACATGGACGTCCGCGTCCCTTCACCAGGTCCACGGCGTGCAACTCGGCGCTCTTGGGGACATTCCAGGTCTCTTGCAGCTTGCGGCGTCCCTCGAGCCAGTGGTGGAGCAGGTCGCTCCAGCTCTCCTCCGGGACCAGCAGGCCCGTCAGGGTGCGGGCTTGGTCCGCGCCGGAATCGTCGACGTAGCAGAAGTACACCCAGCGGAATATATGGCCGCTGTCGGTTCGGAGAAAATTACCGCTTTGATATCACTGTCGTGATACCGGACTCGGGCCCCGGAGATCTTCATCCTTACCAGGGTGCCTAGAGCGGTTCGGCCGCCTNNACGGCGCCCGCCCGGCGGGCGAGGGCGACGGCTCGGTGGAGTTCGGGAGGGGTGAGGCCGGTGTCACTCCAGGGTTCGAGGTAGGCGGCGCGGAGGCGGGGTGCGGCTGTGGGGCCGTAGCGGCGGGTTGCGACGCGGGTGGGGACGAGGAGGCTGGTGAAAGGGTGGGCGAGGGTGGCGTCGCCCCAGTCGAAGT
The DNA here is from genome assembly GCF_001419795.1 of Streptomyces niveiscabiei. GTDB lineage: Bacteria > Actinomycetota > Actinomycetes > Streptomycetales > Streptomycetaceae > Streptomyces > Streptomyces niveiscabiei. The sequence continues at coordinate 366 of NZ_LIRL01000261.1, read as the reverse complement.
AGGTGAAGTGGTGGTACGGGGGGTGGGCGAGGACCTGGGAGTCCTGGAGGTCGGAGTGGTCGAGGGTGGTGGGGATGCCGGTGGAGGCCAGTTCCTCGCACCAGTCGTTCAGCCGGGGGCGCAGGGCGAGGAGTTCGCGGCGTCCGGCGTGGTCCAGGGCGGTGTTCTCCTCGACCAGCCTCTCGAAGAGCGCCGGGATGTCACCGGGGCGGGCGGAGGGTACGCCCAGCTTCTCGATCTCCGGGACATGCCGGGTCAACTCCCGTTGCAGCACGGCATATTGGCGCACCATCTCCTCCCACGCGGCCAGCCCCGCATCCGCCCCTTCCCGCATCACCACTCCCCCGTCGGGCCACAGCGCCCACC
>NZ_LIRL01000260.1 GCF_001419795.1 Streptomyces niveiscabiei | reverse complement strand
ACCCGCCCCCGCGCGTCGGGCAGCAGCGCGACCGGCCGCAGGAAGAACCGCAGCCGGATACGGCGGCCCGCCGCACCCGCGCCGGAAGCGGCCCACCCCCGCAGCGCCTCCACGTTCCGCCGCTGCGCCGCCGCCAGCCCGGACGGGTCGGCGTACCCCGGATCGAGCACCAACTCCCGCTCGTCCACCGCGACTTCGACCCCCGGCAGACTTCCCAGCTCGCGCAGCTCCTTCGTCGTGAACCGCGCCTGCGAAGGGCCGCGCCGGCCCACCATGTGCACCTCGCGCACCCCGCTGTCCGCGAGCGCGAGCAGCGCCGACTGGGGCATGTCGGTCGGGCTCAGCTCGGCCGCGCCGCGCGCCAGGATGCGCGTCACGTCCACCGCGACGTTCCCCACCCCGATCACGACCGCCGAGCGGACGCCGGTCACGAAGCCGTCGGCGACGGCGTCGGGGTGCGCGCTGTACCAGGACACGAACTCCGTCGCCGACCAGCTGCCCGGCAGCTCCTCCCCGTCGATCCCGAGCCGCCGGTCGGCCGCCGCGCCGACGCAGTACACGACCGCGTCGTACAACTGGCGCAGTCGTACGACCGTCACACCGGACGGTCCGGCCTCGACGCCGCCGAGAAAGCGGACCCGTTCGTGCTCCAGGACCGTCCGCAGGTTGTGCTGGAGGGACTTGATCTTCTCGTGGTCGGGGGCGACGCCGTAGCGGACCAGGCCGTACGGGCACGGGAGGCGGTCCAGGACGTCGACGAGGACCTCGGGGTCGCGCTCCACCAGGGACTGGGCGGTGTACACCCCGCTCGGCCCGGAACCGACGACGGCGACTCGCAGCACGCGCAACTCCTCACGCGGGGCAGGTCTCCAGGATGACACCGGGCGTGCTGCGCTGTCAGGGTGCCGGGGCGGACCGGTGTGCGTGTCTTTTCGTATGGAATGTGATGATGCGGTTACGTTGCGTGTGTGCTAGAAGCATCTTTTCTTAATCTTTCTGATCGCCCCGCCGAGGACGCCGAGGTGTCCGTGTGGCCCGCGTGGGAAGTGCGGGAGAGGGGCGGCGCGACCGCCTGGTACACCGTCCGCCTGGCCTTCCCCGACCGGGCGTGGGTCGAGGTCCTCGCGGTGGTCTGCGAAGGCGGCGTCTCCATCGAGGACGTCAGGGCCCAGCCCGCGCTGTCCCTCATCGACCTGACCGTCCTCGCCGACTGGATCGAGGGCCCCCTCTTCGAGATGTGCGGCGGGGAGGAGGACGAGGAGTCGGGGCACTCCGGCCCGAGCCGCGCCCGCCCGTCCTGGCCGCGCGGCGCCGAGGGCCGCCGGCTCGTCGCCCAGGAGTACCGGGCCGCGCAGGAGCAGGGCGCCGACCCGGTCCTCGCGGTGATGGACGCGACCGGTCACAGCAGGCGCCGTTCCCTGCGGCTCATCGCGCAGGCACGCGACGCCGGATATCTGACACCCCGTCATGTCAAGCGCTGAGCACGGCAGTTGACGCCGCTCACTGGAGCATCGTGCGCATCCGGGCGATCTCGCTGGCCTGTTGGGCGACGACGTCGTCCGCCATCTCCTCCGCCTGGATGTTGTTCCCCTGTGCCTTGACGTCCGTCGCCATGGTGATCGCCCCCTCGTGGTGGGTGATCATCAGGGTGAGGAAGAGCTTGTCGAACGCCGCGCCCTTCGCGCCGCGCAACGCGGCGAGTTGCGCGTCCGTCGCCATCCCCGGCATCGCCGCGTGACCCGCATGGCCCTGCGCCCGCTGGGGTTTCCCGTGCGACGTCAGCCAGTCGCGCATCATCTCGATCTCGGGCTTCTGCGCCGCCGCGATCCGCTCCGCGAGCCCCTTCACGGCCGCGGAACCGGCGCGGCCCGGGGCGAGCGCGGTCATCTCCAGCGCCTGCGCGTGATGGACGATCATCATCTGCGCGTACGACACGTCCGCCGTGTTCGGCGAGTCGTCCTGCGCCCGGTGCCCGGCCGCCTCCTCGGCGGACATCGTCCGGTTCGCCTCCCCCGGCAGCCCCGGCACCAGCACCGTCGGCCCCCCGCTGCGCGCCGCCTTCGGCTCGTCGTCCGCCCCCGAGTCGCAGCCGGCCAGAGCGAGCGCCACCAGTGCGGCGGCGACCACGGACGTGCGGCGTGAGCGCACAACGACCTCCTGTTGCTGGTGAGTTCGGAACGGCTGTGACCGTCCTAGCACGGATCTGTGCCCCGCCGATCGAAAAGTTATGTGACGACCTTGTTGCCATCTGTTGGTGTGGGCATGACTAAGACGATACTTCGGGGGACTGTGAACCGTTCCGCGAGGAACGGCGACGAGGGAGGACACAGTGATCCTGTTGAAGGAGCCCCGAACACGGCGCAGACGACTGGGAGTTCTGGCCGGTGTGACCGGCCTGCTGGCCACGCTGCTGACCGCCGCCCCGGCGCTCGCGATCCCCGACCCCGGGGACTCGCCCGCCGCGGAGCGCAAGGTGTCCCAGAGCGACCGCACCGAGGTTGCCGAGGCGATAGCCGCCGGGGAGATACCCGGCGTCGGCGAGATCGTCCACTCGGCCAACATCAAGCACCTGGCGAACGTCCCCAAGGACGTCCTGCGCGACAAGAACTCCGACCTCGCCTTCCAGGGCAGGTACGCGTTCGCCGGGAACTACGACGGCTTCCGGATCTACGACATCAGCAACCCGCGGGCCCCGAGGACCGTCTCCCAGGTGCTGTGCCCCGGCTCGCAGAACGACGTCACCGTCGAGGGCGATCTGCTGTTCCTGTCCACCGACTCCTCGCGCAGCGACGCCAGTTGCAACTCCACCACCCAGCCGGCGACCGAGAAGTCGTCCTGGGAGGGCATGAAGATCTTCGACATCAGCGACAAGCGCAACCCCGAGTACATCGCCGCCGTGGAGACCCCCTGCGGCTCGCACACCCACACCCTGGTGCCCGAGCGCAGGAACATCTACCTCTACGTCTCCTCGTACTCGCCGAACGCGACCTACCCGGACTGCCAGCCCCCGCACGACGGCATCTCCATCATCAAGGTCCCCCGCAACGCCCCGGAAAAAGCAGCCCTGTTGAACTTCACCGTGCTCTTCCCCGGTGAGGGCCCCGACGGCGGCGGCAACCCCGGCTCGCCCACCAACCCCGGCGTCGCCAAGACCACCGGCTGCCACGACCTCACCGCCCTGCCCGAACTGGACCTCGCGGCCGGCGCCTGCATGGGCGACGGCATCCTGATGTCCATCAAGGACCCGGAGCGGCCGAAGATCATCGACCAGGTCCAGGACAACGTCAACTTCGCGTTCTGGCACTCGGCGACCTTCAACCAGAAGGCCAACAAGGTCGTGTTCACCGACGAGTTGGGCGGCGGCGGGGCGGCCACCTGCAACGCCGAGATCGGCCCGAACCGCGGCGCCGACGGAATCTACGACATCGTCGGCAAGGGCGAGAAGCGCAAGCTCGCCTTCCGCAGCTACTACAAGATCCCCCGCCACCAGGCGAGCACCGAGAACTGCGTCGCCCACAACGGCTCGCTGATCCCGGTCAAGGGCCGCGACATCATGGTCCAGGCCTGGTACCAAGGGGGCGTCTCCGTCTGGGAGTTCACCGACTCCAGCCGGCCCAGGGAGATCGCCTACTTCGAGCGCGGCCCCGACAACGCCACGACCCTGACCAGCGGCGGCTCGTGGTCCGCGTACTACTACAACGGCTACATCTACTCGAACGACATCAGCAACGGCTTCGACGTCCTCAGGATCGACGACCGCCGCACGGACCCCGCCAGATGGGTCCGGCTCGACCAGCTCAACGTCCAGACGCAGCCGGACTACTTCGGCTGGTGATCCGTCGCGAAGAAGCGTGACAGATCCAGGTCGCGCACCCCGCCGGGCGCCTCGGCGTCCGGCGGGAACCCCTGCTCCCACGCCAGCCCGTACCGCGCGAACAGCTCCGCCCGCAGCGTCTCCAGCGTCAACGGCACGTTCGGCAGCACCATCCCGTACACCGCGCCCATCAACTGCGCGCGCAGCATCGGGTAGTCGGCGTCCACGTCCCGCGAGCCGTGCCGGACCACCGTGTCCCGCAGCAGCTCCGCCAGCCGCCGCTGCTCGGGACACTGCACGAACCCGGCCGTCTCCAGCATCCCCGCCATGTGCTGGCGCATCAGCACGGTACGGTCCCGCGCCAGCCCCAGCACCGCGTCGATCGCCCGCGCCATCCGCTCCGCGCCCTCCTCGACGCACGGCTCGCTCTCCAGCGCCTCCTGCAAGGTCCGGTGCATGAGCCGGTGCACGGCCGACTGCACGAGCTGACGCTTGCCCGGGAAGTAGTACGACACCAGCCCCCGCGCCGACCCGGCCCGGTCCGCGATGTCCCCGAGCGTCGTCGCGTCGTACCCGCGCTCACCGACCAGCTCCAGCGCTGCCAGCAGCAGGCGCTCGCGGGAACGTCTGCGCAATTCCTCATTGACCGATGCGCTGCGCGGGGACATCCTGTAACTCCTGCGTTGACTGGTCGGCAGCCAACTATAATCGACGCGGTGACACGGGCCGGGGGGTTGGGTTCGGACGATGCGGGGGATCGCCCGAACCCAACCCCCCGGCCC
>NZ_LIRL01000026.1 GCF_001419795.1 Streptomyces niveiscabiei | reverse complement strand
ACGCCGCCGTCGCGTACGCGAGGACGTGGCTGGCCGGAAATCGCGCACACGGGGTTTCCACAGACCCGTCACAAGACGGGGCCTGCTCCCTACACTGAGTTTCCGGGTGGGGCACGGGGATCGGGGGAGCGTGTGCAGCCTACGGAACCGGTGGGGGGCGAGGCCGGCGGGCCGTACTTCTTCCTGAGCTACGCCCATGTGCCGCGCGGCGGATCCGACCGGGCCGACCCGGATCTGTGGGTGCACCGGCTCTTCCGCGACCTGTGCGACGTCGTCCTCAACCTGACGACCGTGTCCGCCTCGGGCGCCGGGTACATGGACCGGTCGATGCGCGCGGGGGAGACGCTGAGCGACGACCTCGCCCGCTCGCTCGCGCAGTGCCGGGTGTTCGTGCCGCTGTACTCGCCGCGCTACTTCATCAGCCCCTGGTGCGGGCGGGAGTGGACCGTGTTCGGCCGCAGGCCCGGCTCGATGCCCGGCGCGGTGGTGCCCGCGCTGTGGGCGCCGGTGCCCGAACGCCGGCTGCCGCCCTGCACCCGGGACGTCCCCCACCCCGAGCACGAACACACCCAGCGCTACCGGGAGTTCGGGCTGTACGGGCTCGCCAAGTTACGGTCGTTCCGCAGCGACTACGAGAAGGACGTCCACACCCTCGCCCGGCGGATCGTCGCGGCCGGGGACGCCGCCGCCGTCCCGCACGGAGACGGCGACCGGGACAGCCTGGACGCCGCGCAGGACGCGTTCGCGCACGCGGCACACCCGAGCCCCGCCGAGCCGCCGCCCCGGCCGACCACCCGGCGCCGCCTGCGCATCAGCGTCGCCGCCGCCTCCCGCACGACCCTGCCCGAGGGCCGCGACCCCGCCTACTACGGGCGCACACCCCTCGACTGGCGGCCCTACCACCCCGTAGCGCCGTACCCGCTCGGCAAGCTGGCGTCCGACATCGCCGAGCGGCTCGACTTCCAGCCGGACGTACGGGAGTTCGACCACCGGGCCGGGCCGGCCGACGGGCCCGAGGTGCTGCTCCTGGACCGCTGGCTGCTGCGCGACCCCGAACACCGGGCCAGGCTGGGCGAGTTCGACGCCGCCGACCGGCCCGCGACCGGCGTCGTCGTGCCCTGGAACGGCGCCGACCGCGACGACGACGCGGACGGCCGCAGCGTCGCCGCCGAGGTCGAGGCCGCGCTCCCGCGCCGCACCCGCCGCCAGCGCCAGGCGGGCCGCCCGCCCGTCCTCGGCCCCGACCCGGCCACCTTCAGCCGCCAGCTCCCGCGCGTCGTGCACTGGGCGGCGACCGAGTACCTCAGACGCGCCCCCGCCCGCACACCGCCCGGCGAGGGCCCGCGCCGCTTCCGGCTGGGCGACATGGGCCGCGAGGAAGACAAGAGCCGGCAGGGAAACCGGAGCCGGCCACAGGGCCGGGGCCGGGAGGAGGGCCGGGGCTGGGAGGAGGGCCGGGGCCGACCGGACAGCCACAGCCCCCACCAGCCCCAGGGCAACCAGCCGCTGGCCGACCGGCCCCGGGGCGACCAGCCGCCGGCCGGCCGGCCGCCGGCTCACCAGCCCCAGCCGCCCCCGGACCACCCAGCCCACCAGCGTCACCAGGGCAGCCCTTGGACGGCGCCCGATCGTCGTCGTGCCGAGGAGGAGGGACCGCGATGAGCCTCGACGAACAGGGTGGCCGCGCAGGCCGCATCGTGACGTTCTACTCGTACAAGGGCGGCACCGGACGGACGATGGCGCTGGCCAACGTCGCCTGGATCCTCGCCGCCAACGGCAAACGCGTCCTGGCCGTGGACTGGGACCTGGAGGCGCCGGGCCTGCACCGCTTCTTCCACCCCTTCCTCGACCCGGCCACCGTCGGCGCGACGACGGGCGTGATCGACCTGCTCACCGAGTACGCGTGGGCGGCCACCGACGACGACGGCGAGGGCCGCCCGGACGACTGGCACCGCGAGTACGCGCGCGTGCAGCGGCACGCCGTCTCCGTCGACTGGGCCTTCCCCGAGCCCGGCACCCTCGACCTGGTCACGGCAGGCCGCCAGAACCGCGACTACTCCGCGATCGTCGCCACCTTCGACTGGGACAACTTCTACGACCGGCTCGGCGGCGGCCTCTTCTTCGACGCCCTGCGCGACGACATGCGCGCCCACTACGACTACATCCTCATCGACAGCCGCACCGGCCTCTCCGACATCGCCGACATCTGCACCGCCCACCTCCCCGACGTCCTCGTGGACTGCTTCACCCTCAGCGACCAGTCCATCGACGGCGCCGCGTCCGTCGCCCGCGACATCGGCGAACGGTTCCGCCCCCGCAACATCCGCATCCTGCCCGTACCGATGCGCATCGACGAGGGCGAGAAGGAGAAGGCGGACGCCGGACGGATGCTCGCGCGCGCCAAGTTCGACGGCTGGCCCGCCGGTCTGACGGACGATCAGCTCACCACCTACTGGCTGTCGGTGGAGGTCCCCTACCGGCCGTACTACGCGTACGAGGAGACCCTCGCGACCTTCGCCGACGAGGCCGGCAACCCGATCTCCCTGCTCGCCGCGTTCGAACGGCTCACCGCCGTGATCTCGGCGCAGGCCGTCACCGCCCTGCCCCGTATGGACGAGGAGCAACGCCTCGGCGTCAAACGGAAGTTCGTCCGCACTCGCGCCGCGCTCCCCGCCGACCTGCACCTCAGCTACGTGTCCGAGGACCGCATGTGGGCGGAGTGGATCACCGTCCTGCTCACCCGCGCCGGCTTCCGGGTCGTCCCCCGCTACGCGGGCGGCGACGGCGACGGCGCCGACAAACCCGCCGACCGCACCGTCGTCGTCCTCTCCCCGGCCTACCAGCGCTCCGCGCGCGCCCGCCACGTGTGGGAGACCGCCACCGGCAACGACCCCACCGGACGCCGCCAGGTCCTCGCCGTGCGCGTCGGGGACATCCGGCCCGCGCCCGCGTTCACCGACTGGCCCAGCGTCGACCTCGTCCGCACCAGCGAGAAGAACGCGGCGACGGCCCTGCTGCGCGCCCTCGGCAAGCCCCCGCTGCCCGCCGACCTCGCCGACGACACCGGCACGACGGCCGCCGCCCGCTTCCCCGACACCCAGCCCCGCTTCTGGAACGTGAGCCCCCGCAACTCGTCCTTCACCGGCCGCAGCGCCCTCCTGGAGAAGCTGCGCGACCTCCTCGGCGCGAGCGGCACCGGCGGACGCAGCGCCGCCTACGCCCTGTACGGGCTCGGCGGCGTCGGCAAGACGCAGATCGCGCTGGAGTACGTCCACCGGTTCGCCGCCGACTACGACCTCGTCTGGTGGATCTCCTCCGAGCGCAGCGAGTTCGTGGTCTCCGCGCTCGCCGACCTCGCCCCCCGGCTCGGCCTGCGCGGCGGGGAGGACGCCGCCCAGGTCGCCCAGGAGGTCCGCGACCACCTGCGGCAGTCCGGGCCCTCGCTGCGCTGGCTGCTGGTCTTCGACAACGCCGACGAACCCCAGGAGGTCAGCCATCTGCTGCCCGGCGGCAGCGGGCACGTCCTGATCACCTCCCGCAACCAGACCTGGCTCCAGTACGGCGAGGCCCTGGAGATCGACCCCTTCCTGCGCGAGGAGAGCGTCGAGCACCTGCTGCGCCGCGCCCCCGACCTCAGCGCCGAGGACGCCGACCGGGTCGCCGCCGCCGTCGGGGACCTGCCCCTCGCGCTCGAACAGGCCGGCGCCTGGCTCGCCGAGACCGCCACCCCCGTCGACGACTACCTCCTCGAACTCGACCGGCAGGCCGAGCACGTCCTGTCCCTCAGCCAGCCCGCCGGCTACCCGCAGCCCGTCGCCGCCACCTGGAACGTCTCCATCGAACGCCTCAAGGAACGCTCCCCGGCCGCCGTACGCCTGCTGCAACTCTGCGCGTTCTTCGCCGCCGAACCGATCTCCATGAAGCTCCTGTACGGCGACGAGATGATCCGCGTGCTGGCCGCCGAGGACCCCTCGCTCCAGGAGAAGATGGTCCTCGGCCGGGTCATCCGCGAGATCGGCCGGTTCGCGCTCGCCAAGGTGGACCGCTCCCAGCAGAGCACCATCCAGGTGCACCGGCTCGTCCAGGCCGTCATCCGCTCCCAGCTGACGCAGCGCGAGCAGCTGGAGGCGCAGCACGTCGTCCACCGCATCCTCGCCGGGGCCCGCCCCTCGGGCGAGGAGCCCATCGACGACCCCGAGAACCAGCCCACGTTCGCCGCGATCTGGCCCCACCTCGACGCCTCCGAGGCCAGCATCTGCGACGACCCCGAGACCCGTCAGCTCCTCATCGACCGCGTCCGCTACCTGTGGAAGCGCGGCGAACTCCCCGCCGCCATCACCTTCGCGGAGAACCTGCGCGCCCTGTGGGAGGAGAAGCTGGACGACTCCCGGCGGCGCATCGCCGCGTTCTCCCCGGAACCCGAGGACCCGCCCCACCTCCCCGCGCAGACCGGCGGACGGCCGCTGCGCACCCTCGACGGGGAGCGCCTCTACCTCACCAACCTCCGTATCCAGCTTCTCCACCTGCGCTTCCACATCGTCAACATCCTGCGCTCCTTCGGCAAGTACGTGGAGGCCGAGCAGCTCGGCTCCGACGTCCGCGACCAGCAGCGCTCCCTGCTCGCCCCCGACCACCCGCACATCCTGATGACCACCAGCGGCCTCGCCACCGACCTCGGCTCCGTCGGCCGCTTCGCCGACGCCCTCCGGATGGCCGACGAGGCCTACCTCGGCTTCAAGGAGGCGTTCGGCGAGGACCACCCGCGCACCCTCAGCGCCAACAACAACCGCGCCGTGTGCCTGCGCCTGCTCGGCCGCCACAACGAGGCCCGCGACATCGACCAGGAGATCTACGACCGGCGCCGCAACGACCTCGGCGTCAAGCACCCGCACACCCTGATCAGCGTCACCAACCTCGGCCGCGACCTGCGCGAGACCGGCGAGTACGACGCCTCGGTCTCCCTGCTGCGCGGCAGCCACGCGGCCTACATCGAGACCTTCGGCGAGCTGTACCCGGAGACGCTGCGCTGTGCCAAGAGCCTCGCCGTGTCGCTGCGCAAGGCCGGGCTCGTCGACGAGGCCCGCGCCCTCACCCACCAGACCCGCGAGAACTACCGGCTGCGCGAGACCCCCACGACCACCCCCGACGTCCTGGACTGCACCCTCAACTACGCCACCGACCTGTACGCCACCGGCGCCCGCGAGGAGGCGCTCGCCCTCACCGAGGACATCGTCCGGCAGTACCGCGTCGCGCCCGGTGAGCGCCATCCCGCGACGCTGGCCGCCCTCAACAACTGCGGGATCTTCCTGCGCGGTTCGGGCCGCGTGGAGGACGCGCGGGTGCTGCTGGAGGGCAACTACGCCACCCTGCGCGAGGTCCTCGGCGACGCCCACCCGTACGTGCTGGCCTGCGCGGTCAACCTCGCCAACACCCTCGCCGAACTGGAGGAGCTGCACCGCTCGGAGGAGCTGGAGCGGTTCGCCGTCACCGGGTTCCAGAAGGCGCTCGGCTACAAGCACCCGGACACGATCGTCTCCCGCGCCAACCTGTCCGTCACGCTGCGGGCGCTGCGGCGGATCCCGGAGGCGGACCAGTTGCAGGAGAGCGCCCAGGCCGACCTGGAACGGCTTCTCGGCGAGGGGCATCCGCACACGGTGAGCGTGCGCGAGGGCAAGCGCATCCACCGGGACCTGGAGCCGCCCCTCATCTGACAGCCCGTCACGTCTGGGACGGCGCCAGCTGGTTGGGGCCGCCCGACAGCCACGTCACGATGTCCGGCAGCACCCGCAGCGCCGCGAAGTGCGCCGCCCTCGGATGCACGACGACCGTACGGCCCGGGATGTGCTCCGCCAGCCACCGCGTGTGGCTGGCCGGCGCGAACACGTCCTGCTCGCCGTGCCACAGCAGGACCGGTACGGAGATCGCGTCCAGGGCGAAACCCCACGGCGCGCAGAACGACAGCGCGTCGTCGACCCAGCCGTCCGCCGAGACGCTGAGCGCCTCCGCGTAACTGCGGATCAGCATGCCGCGGATACCGGCGTCCGCGATCACCCTGAGGTCCGACTCCGTGAGCTCCCACCGGAGTTGGGACAGCAGCTTGCGCGGGTCGGCGCGGATCGCGACCGAGCGGGCGCGCAGGCTCGCGGCGAGCCGGTCGGGGCCGACGACGGCCTGCGCGTACTCGTGGACGTTCGACGCGGCCATCCCCGCGAACCAGTCCAGGCCCGCCGCGTCGCGCGGGGCGAGGCTCACCAGGACCGCGACGCGCGTCACCCGGCCCGCGAGCAGCGCCGCGCAGGCCAGCGCGTGCGGGCCGCCGCCCGAGCGGCCGACCACGGCGAAGCGCTCCACGCCGAGCGCGTCCGCGATGGCGGCGACGTCGTCGGCGACATGGGCGACCGAGCGGCCCGGCAGCCGGTCCGAACTGCCGTACCCCGGACGGTCGTAGGTGATCAGGCGGACCCGCTGGTGGTAGAGCAGCATCGGGCGGGGCGCCGGGCCGATCCGGCTGCCGGGGGTGCCGTGCAGCAGGAACACCGGGAAGCCGCGCGGATCGCCCGCGATCTCCACCGCCAGCCGCCTGCCGTCCCCCGTGAACACCTCGGTACGCATCCGCGGCCCTCTCTCCGGAAAAGGAAGCCCCCGTCAACTGCGGTACACGCTGCGGTCATCTCCCATGGTGGCCCAGATCATCCGGGTGTGCGCGGGTGTTGGCCTTTTCGGGTGGGATCGCGGCCGGGAAACGACCCTCAACTCTGGGCCGGTACCAGGTCGATGAGGCGGGCCGCCGCTTCCTCCGCGAGCGGCGTGAGGCGTTCGTGGACGCGCCGGAACGTCTTCTCCGCGCCGTCCGCGGGCCAGTCGGCCGGGAGGTGGAGCACGGGGAGGCGGGGGTCGCGGCGGATGATGTTCAGCCAGTCCGTCTGGAGCAGCAGACGGCGCGCCAACGCGTCCTCCGCCGACGGGAGTTCACCCTCCCAGCGCTGCCAGCGCTCCTGGAACGCCGCGTACCGGGACGCCAGTTCGCCCAGCTCCCAGGTCTCCTCGATCATCGCCGTGATGTCCGTGCCCGCGTCCGCCTGCGCGCGGAACACCTTCACGTGCGCCGACAGCCCCAGCTCCTCGACCAGCTCGGCGACGTCCACCTCGCCCGGCGCGATCCACAGCCCGCTGAACAGCGGACCGAACCCGTGCCACGCCAGCTTCGAGCGCAGGTCGTGCCGTTGCCGCTGCCACGACTCCGGCAGCGAGAACCCGAGCAGCGTCCACGAACCGTCCCACCGCCGGTTCACCGCGCCCGTGTGCCACACCCGCAGCTCGCCATCCCTGAGTACGGCCTCGGAGTGCGCGGTCAGCCCGAAGTACATCCGCCGCCCCTCCCGCTGCCTGCGCAGCAGCCCCCGGTTCACCATCCGGGTCAGCGTCGACCGAGTCGCCTGCTCCCCGACCCCGGCCCGCGCGAACACGTCGATCACGCTGCCGGAGTACACACAGACGGAGCGCCCCAGCACCTGATCGCCCAGGAACGTGAGCATCAGGGACTGGGGCCGCACCGATTCTTCCGTGGTCACAGGGCCAACCGTACGCCGGGTGGTCCGGGTCAGCGCACTACGTCCACGAAGATCGGGTTCGCGTAGAACCAGGTGTCCGTCCACGGGTCGCCGTCGCCCGGGGCGTGGGGGACCGGGCCGTGCGGGTCGACCGAGGCGCCGAGGTAGCCGGTGCCGTGGTGGTTGCCGTCGCTGCCGCGCAGGCGCAGGTAGAAGGAGTCGTCCTCCACGGTGACCGGGATGCGCAGGGTGTAGGTGCCCTTGAGGCCGGAGACGTCCTTCGTGCGGACCACCTTGGTGTCGGGGGCCTTCCAGGTGTCGGCGTCGGTGACCGGGCCGGTCACCGTGCCCCGGATGACGTCGACGTGGGCGAGCTTCGGGAGGATGCCGTGGGGGTTGACGCGGGAGGCTGTGGTGACCGTGATCTCCAGGGTCAGCTTCTCGCCCTTGCGGACCCGCAGGCGGCCCCCGAGGGTGACGCCCCGGCCGTGGCTGTGCTGGCGCTTGAGGCGTACCTCAAGGCCGTCGAGGAGGTGGCCGTGGTCCGCCCAGACGCGGCCCGCGCGCATACCGGCCATGACCGCGCGGTAGCCGTAGCGGGTCACACCGACGTGCGTACGGCTGAACTGGCCCGGCCAGAAGTCGCTGCCCGGCTGCGGGGACGTCGTGTCGACCGGGTCGGGCAGCTTGCCGGTGTTGTCGAAGTTCTGCCCGGCCGGCCAGTCGCCGTTCTTCCACGTGTCGAAGACGATGCGGTGCGCGTCGGAGTTGCTGGTGATCGAGAACAGGCCGCCTTCTGCCAGCATCGAGTCCCACAGCCCGCCGACGGTCGCCGTCGCCCAGTCGAAGCCGCCGTACGTCAGGTACGCCTCCTTCGGGTACCCCGCGAAGGAGTTCGCCGACGGCGCGTTCTCGTACTCGCCCCGGATCGAGTTCGCCCCGCGCCAGCCGGGGATCGCCGCGCCCTGAGCACCCGGCGCCCCCTCCATGCCGATCATGATCTCGGGGGCGGCGTCGCGCCAGGCCCGCAGCTCGTGCGGGGAGTCGATGCCGAGGCGCATCGGGTGGTTGGCGAGCACGAGGACGTCGTCCACGTAACCGCAGCGGCGCTGCTCCGCCAGCCACTTGATCGCCTTGACGGCGTGGGCCTCGTTGCGCGCGGTGTTGGCGTTGCCGGGCGCGCCGTCCGTGTAGTTCAGGAGCTTGCCGTCGAAGGCGCTCTCGAACCGGGTCAGGACGTCGACCTCGTTCGGGCCGGGCGGGGTGAACACCGTGCAGTGCTCGGCGGCCGGGATGTACCACTCCAGGCCCTGGAAGATGAGCTGGCGCGGGTTCTCCTTGCGGGCCTTGAGGATCTCCTTGTGCTCCAGGGCGGCGCCGAAGTCGGCGTGCCCGAAGTTGGAGTGCTCGGTGAACACCATCCAGTCGAGGCCGAACTCGGCGGCCTTCGAGGCGAGTTGGGAGAACGTGTACTTCGCGTCGTGGCTGTACACGGAGTGGATGTGGTGGTCGCCGACGAGGTAGGCGAGGCGCGGGTCCTCGCCCCCGTAGCCGCCGTGGCCCTTGCCTGCGGCCGGCGCGGCGGACGCGGGGGAGGCCAGCGCCGGGGACAGCGCGAACGCCGCCCCGAACAGGCCCGCGCTGCGCAGGAGTCCACGCCGGGAGACGCCCTGCGGATCGAGGTCGGCGGGCGCGACGGAGGGGTCGGCCCAGGTGGGGAGCTGTTGCTCGGTCATGACAGGTCTTTCTGGGAAAGGCGTTCCGGGGACGGTCAGTGGTTCATGAACTGGCTGACGGGCAGCGCCCGTTCGACGATCCGCACATCACCGAGGCGCGCGTGCAGGATCTGGTCGATCTTCCCGGCGTACTCGTAGCCGCCGAGCAGCCACGGCAGCCCGACCGAGGTGATCCCCGTGGAGACGGCCTTGGGGTTGCGCACGACCGGGCAGCCGTCGACGTACAGCGTCGTGTGCTTCCCGTCGTTGACGACGGCGACGTGCCACCAGGTCTCCAGCGGCGTCTGCTGGCCCCAGTTGGTGGCGATGCCCTCCTGGTTCAGCGGGCGCATCGCCCACTGCGGCTCGCGGTCGTTGGACAGCGAGAGCGTGGCCAGCGGCTCGTCCGGGTCGTCGCCGGTCTTGTGCGCGGCCCCGCCCGTGCCGGTCCGGCCGACGATGCCCGACCAGGCGTGGTGCGCCGGGTCCCAGTCGGCGGGCAGGCGGTAGAACGCCTCGATGGTGTAACCGTTCCTGAACACGGCCTTGTTGATCGGCGCCGCGTCCACGGTCTTCAAGTAGGCGCCCTTCAGGGGCGACTTGAACCCCTGGAACTCCAGGCTCCCGTGCCCGGGCTGGTCGGGGTGGTGGTCGGCGGACCAGCCGAGGGCGCCGCCGCCCACGCTCACCTGCGTGAGGTCGTTGCCCTTCCCCGACAGGTCGCGGACCGTGCCGCTCACCGCCTTGTCGAACCGCCAGTACGCGACCGTCCCCCGCACCAGCATCTTCGACGCGGGCCGCGCCGCCCGCACCGGCACCGGGGCGAAGCCCTCGAAGCGGGCCGCGAAGTCGATGTCGACGCTGAACCGGTCGGCGTCACCGCTGAGTTCGATCTCCTGCCGCTCGAACTCGTTGAGCCCCTTCTTCGCCCGCCCGAGGATCCACGGCGACACCGTCTCGACGTCGATGACGTTGCGGTCGAGGTCGAAGCGGTACAGCCGGATCATCGCCGCGCCGCCGAAGTACCGGTTCTGGTAGTTCGTCAGATGCAGGTGGACGTCGTTCCCCGCGCTGTTCTTGCGCGTCGCCCGCCCCGCCGGCCAGTAGTGCCCGTTCAGCGTCAGGAAGATCTGGTCGTGGTCCTTGACCAGCCGGTCCCACAACTGCTGCCCGTAGTCCGACAACTGGTCGTCGTCCACGACGAGTTCGTGCGTCGTGAGGATCACCGGCGTCTTCGGGTGCTTCGCGAGGACCCTCTTGGCCCACGCGTACCCCTGGTCGGACAGCCGCCAGTCCAGCGCGAGGACCAGCCACTGCCGGCCCCCGGCGTGGAACAGGTGGTAGGTGTTGTACCCGTCCGGGGACGCCCCGCCGAACGTCGGCTTGGCCGCGAACCGCTTCGGCCCGAACGCGTCCAGATAGGGCGAGGCCCCGCGCTGGTCGGTCGTCGAGGACTTCACGTCGTGGTTCCCGGCCAGCACGCTGTAGCCGACACCCTTGCGGTCCAGCAGCCTGAACGCCTCGCCGATCGCGGAGAACTCGGCGGCGGCCCCGTTCTGCGTCAGGTCGCCCAGGTGCGACAGGAAGACGATGTTCTCGTCCTTCCCGTGCTCCAGCAGGTACTTGAGGGACGCCTCGACGGGCTTCGCGTCGATGCTCGGGCCGTCGAAGAGGTACTGCGTGTCGGGCATCACGGCGAGCGTGAACCGACGGCTCTTCGCGTCGGGACGCCACGAGGAGTGGACCTTTTCAGAAGCCGACTTTTCAGCGGCCGAGGCGGTCCCGGCGGGCAGCGCCACCCCGGCGGTCGCGGCGGCGCCGAGCAGCGCCGTCGCGCGCAGGAAGCCGCGCCGTCCGGCAGCGGCCTGCGGAGCCTCGCAGGGCTCCTGGCCGGAAGAGTCATGGGCATGCGAAGTACACACAGGTGCTCCGGTGGTGCTCAGAAGTGAGAGGTGGGTGTTACAGCACGCGCAGGGTCCAGCTCCAGTGATGGCAGCCCGTCGCGACCAGATAGGAGGGGAAGGTGTCGGGCCCGCACGAGGCCGTGCCGAGCCCCCGGTGCGCCGCGTCGACGTGCACCACGCAGCCCGCGCGCGGCACGAGCTCGTCGTGGTGCGCCGCCGCCGTCAGGTCGCCCGCGCGGTGGCGCGTGACGGAGACCTGACGCGGCGCGTCCAGGGTCACGGCGAGCCCGGTGGCGTCCGGCGCGGACAGGGTGAAGCGCCGTACGCCGTGCAGGCCGCCGCTCTCCTGCGGGCGCAGGTACGGCGTGAACAACGCGTCGACAGGCCGCGCGTGGTGGCCGACGGGGGCGCCGGCCGCGCGGTCCGGGTACGACTCCCAGGGGCCCTGCCCGAACCACTCCAGCAGGTCGAGCCCGGGCACCGTCTCGAAGACCGAGCCGACGCGCGCCACGTCGTGGAACGCCTCCGGCACCTGAGCCGACTCGTCGACGTGGATGCCGCCCTCGACCGGCGTGAGGATCTGCCGGTGCCGTACGACACCCGTCGCGCCCGCGTACTCGGCGTCGACGATGACGGCCGCGCCGTCCCGCTGCACCGAGACGACCTCGCGCACGAGCTGGTCGAGCCCCCATGCCCGCCAGCGCGCCGCGATGCCGCCCAGTTCGTCGTTGTCGGTGGGCGCCCGCCACAGCGAGAGCACCGGCGCCGAGGTGAGCAGCGGGTGGACGAGCAGCCCGTCGCCGTCGACCTCCACGCGGCCCTTCGCCACCGGTTTCCCGGCGGGGGAGGGCTCCCGCAGCCGCACCTGCGGCACGCAGACCTCCGTCCCCGCCGGCGCCCACGGCAGGTCCTGCGCCGTCGTCACCCGCAGGGTCAGCCACGCCTCGCCGCCGTCCTGAGGCAGCGCGAACGGCACGGGTACGGTGCCGGAGTCACCCGGCGCCAGTTCCGGCAGTTCTGCCACGGCGGTGAGAACGGTGCCGTCGGCGAGCGACAGCCGCCACTCGGCGGCCAGCCAGTCGAGGCCCCGGAAGTGCTGGTGGTTGGAGACCACGAGATCGCCGTCGTCGTCCAGGGCCAGCCGGACCGGCGCCGCGATCTCCCGGTGCTCGAACATCACCGGCTTCGGGGTCCGGTCGGGAAAGACGACGCCGTCCGCGATGAACGCGCCGTCGTGATCGGGTTCGCCGAAGTCACCGCCGTACGCCCAGCGGTGGCCGGGTCCGGCGACGCCGCTCTCGTAGAGCCCGGCGCCCCCACGCCCGGCCGGTCGTCCGTCGTTCACACGTTGGAGGATTCCGTGGTCCCAGAACTCCCAGATGAACCCGCCCTGAAGTCCAGGCGTTGACTCGATGGCGGCCCAGTGGTCCGCGAGCGTGCCGTTGCTGTTGCCCATCGCGTGCGAGTACTCGCACCAGATCAGCGGCTTGGTCTGGGTCCCCGAGCGGGCGTGCGCGACCACGTCGTCCAGCGAGGCGTACATCGGGCAGGCGATGTCCGAGGCGTCCGAGCGGGCCGCCCAGTCGAGCTTCGCGGCGCCCTCGTACTGAACCGGTCGAGTCGGGTCGTGCCGGCGCACCCAGCCGGCCGCCGCGTCGTGGTTCGCCCCGTAGTCCGACTCGTTGCCCAGCGACCAGACGATCACTGAGGGGTGGTTCTTGTCCCGCAGCACCATCCGCGAGACCCGGTCCACGAAGGCGCCCAGGTAGCGCGGGTCGTCGGCGATCTCGTGCGCGTGGTCGTGCGACTCGATGTTCGCCTCGTCGACCACATAGACGCCGAGTTCGTCGGCGAGGTCGTAGAACGCGGGGTCGTTCGGATAGTGCGAGGTGCGGACGGCGTTGAAGTTGAACCGCTTCAGCAGGGCGAGGTCGGCGCGCATGTCCTCGTACGACACCGTCCGGCCCGTCAGCGGGTGGAAGTCGTGCCGGTTCACCCCGCGCAGGAACACCCGCACGCCGTTGACCAGCAGATCCCGGCCCACGATCGTGACGTCCCGGAACCCCACCCGCTGCCGGGAGACGTCGGCGACCGAGCCGTCGGCGCGGTGCAGGCGGACGGCGAGGTCGTACAGGAACGGCGTCTCGGCGGTCCACGGCCGGACGCCGGTGACCTGGTGGTTCAGGCGGACCTCGCCGAGGAAGCCGGAGACGCGGCCGTCCTCCTCGTTGAACCGGTCGAGTTCGGCGTCCTGGGTGAGGAGGGCGCCGTTCAGCTCGCCGGTGACGTACCAGCCCTCGGGCAGCTCGCCGCCGGCGTCCCGCACCTTGCAGTCGACGCGCAGCGCCCCGTCGGCACGGGCGCGCACGTCGACGTCGGCGAGGTGCAGGGGGTCGGTGGCGTAGAGGAGGACGGACCGGGTGATGCCCGCGTGCCACCACTGGTCCTGGTCCTCGATGTGCGAGACATCCGACCATTTGACGACCGTGAGGCGGACCAGGACCCGCTCGCCGGGGCGCGCGAACCGGGTGATGTCGAAGTCGGCCGCGAGGTGCGAGTCCTTCGAGACGCCGACCGGGCGGCCGTCCACGTGGACGAGGAGCACGCTCTCGGCGGCACCGACCTGGAGGACGATCCGCCGGCCGGTCCACTCGGCCGGAACGTCCACGGCCCGCTCGTACACGCCCGTCGGGTTGGCGGCGGGCACGGACGGCGGGACGTCCCCGAACGGCATCCGGACGTTGAGGTAGACCGGCAGGTCGTCGGTGTTCTGCATCGTCCAGGCGCCCGGCAGGGTCTGCGAGGACCAGGCGCCGCCGAGCGCCGCGTCCGGCGCGGGCAGGAGCTGGAAGCGCCATTCCCCGTCGAGGGAGAGGGCGCCCGCCCGGCGGTCCACGGCGGACATGGGCAGCCGCCCCCAGGAGGTCACCTCGGGTGACTCCCAGGGGCGGAGCGCGGACAGCGGGTCCATCACTTGATGGCCCCCTTCGCGAGGTCTCCGATGATCTGGCGGGCGCCGATCGCGAAGACGATCAGCAGCGGGACGAGCGCGAGCAGCGCGCCGGTCATGACCATGCCGTAGTCGGTGGTGCCGTGCGTGCCGTTGAGCTGGGACAGCGCCACCTGGAGGGTCACGTTGTCCGGGTTGGTCAGCGCGATCAGCGGCCAGGCGTAGTCGTTCCACTGGCCCATGAACGTGAAGATCCCGAGGAACGCGAGCCCGGGACGCACCACCGGCAGCGCGACGTGCCAGTACTGGCGCAGGAAGTTCGCGCCGTCGATGCGCGAGGCGTCCAGCAGCTCGTCGTGGATCGCGCCCTGCATGTACTGGCGCATCCAGAAGATGCCGAACGCGTTCGCCGCCGCCGGGACGATCAGCGACGTCATCGACCCGATCCAGCCCAGCTTCGCCATGATCACGAACTGCGGGATCGCCGCGAGCTGCGCCGGGACCATGAAGATGACCATCAGCAGCGCGAACAGCAGCCTGCGGCCCGGGAAGTGGAACTTCGCGAAGACGAACGCGGCCAGCGAGTCGAAGAACAGCACCAGCACGGTCACGCTCGTCGCGACCAGCAGCGAGTTCCCCATCGACCCGAAGAAGTCGATCGCGTCGAAGAGATTGCGGACGTTCTCCCCGAAGTGCGAGCCCGGCAGCAGCTTCGGCGGGTAGGAGAAGATCTCCGACGAGGTGTGGGTCGACATGATGACGGCCCAGTAGAACGGGAACGCCGACAGCAGCAGCCCGACGACCAGGACGGCGTGCAGCGCGATACCGCGCCTGCGGGAGCCCTTGATGGAAGACATGGCGCGCGGCTCCTAGTCTTCGCCCCGGCGCTGCACCAGGCGCCAGTTGACGATGGAGAAGAGGATGACGACGAGGAAGATCCCCCACGCCACGGCGGCGCCGTAGCCGAAGTCGTTGTTGTCGAAGGTCTGCTGGAAGAAGTAGAGGACCATCGTCTGGCCCGAGTGCCCCGGACCGCCCGCGTACGTCGAGTCGTTGGCGGACGACTGGAGCAACACCTGCGGCTCCGAGAACGACTGGAGCCCGGTCACCGTCGAGACGACCAGCACGAACAGCAGCACCGGACGCATCATCGGCAGCGTGATCCGGAAGAACGTCTGGAACGGGTTCGCCCCGTCGACCTTCGCCGCCTCGTACAGCTCACCCGGGATCGTCTGGAGCCCGGCGAGGAAGATGATCGCGTTGTAGCCGGTCCACTGCCAGGTCATCAGCGTCGCGATCGCGACCTTGATCCCCCACGGCGTGTTCAGCCACGCCACCTGATCGAGCCCCACCGCCTGCAACAGGGCGTTCATCAGGCCGAAGTTGGTGGAGAACACCGACCCGAAGATGATCGCGACCGCGACCACCGAGGTCACGTTCGGCAGGAAGTACGCGAACCGGTACACGTTCTTGAACCGCACGGCCGAGTTCAGCATCACGGCCGTCACCATCGCCAGGAAGATCATCGGGAACGTCGCGAGCGCCCAGATGATGACCGTGTTGCCGATGGAGTTCCAGAAGTCCGTGTCGGAGATCAGGTACCGGTACTGCGCGAGCCCGGCCCACTCCATCGACCCGAGCCCGTCCCAGCGGTGGAACGACACGTACAGCGAGAACCCGACGGGGATCAGGCCGAAGCCGAGGAACAGCAGATAGAAGGGGGAGATCGCGGCGTACAGATGCCAGTACTTGCGCCAGCCCTTCTTCGGCTGCGACGGCGCGGTTCTCCCGATCACGGGAGGCTTCTCCAGGGCGGTGGCCATCAGTAGCTCACCCCCAGGTGCCCTGCGATCCGGCGGCACTTGCTCATGGCGTCCTTCCAGGCCTGCTCGGGGTTCTTGCCGAGGACGCCGACGTTCTTGATCTCGTCCTTCAGGGGCTGGCCCAGCGCGATGTCGAACGGGCTGTTGTAGGCGACCGGGATCTTCTGCGCGGCGGGCCCGAAGACGTCCATGGTCACCTGCCCGCCGAAGAACGGGTCGGGCTCGGTCAGCTTCTTCATGCCGTACGACGCCGGGGTCGACGGGAACAGCCCCGCGTCCACGAACCCCTGCGCCTGGTTGTCGGCGTTCAGCAGCCAGGTGATGATCTCGAACGCCTTCTCCGGCTCCCGGCACTCCTTGGTGATCGCCAGGAACGAACCCCCGATGTTCGAGGGCCCGCCCGGACAGTTCGCCACCCGCCACTTGCCGGCCGTCTTCGGGACGCCCTGCTTGAGGTCGCTCGTCGACCAGGACGCGTTGAGGTTCGACGGCAGCTTGCCGTCCTCCTGTGCCGACAGCGCGTCCGGCGTGCCGCTGACGATGCTGGAGACGATCCCGCGCTTCTTCGCCTCCACCGCCCGCGCCCACGCCGTACGCACGTGGTCCTCGTCGCCGATGAAGTGCCGGTCCTTGTCGACGTACTGCTTCGTGCCCTGGTTCATCGACATCGTGAAGACGCTGGTGATGTCGGTCAGCAGGTAGGTGCCCGGGATGCGCTTCTTCAGCTGCTCGCCGGCCGCGAAGAACTGCTCCCAGGTCGCGATCTCCCGTGACACGTCCGCAGGTTCGGACGGCAGGCCCGCTTTCGCGAACACGGCCGGCTGGTAGTAGTGCGCGACCGGACCGCAGTCGATCGGGAAGCCGACCATCGTCCCGTCGTCGGCGACCCCCTGGTCCCACTTCCACGACAGGTACTGGCTCTTCAGCTTGTCGGCGCCGAGCGTGCGCAGGTCCACGAACTGGTCCGCGTTCGGCAGGTAGGACGCCATGTCCTCGCCCTTGAGGCCCGCGATGTCGGGGATGTGGGCGCGCCCGGCCATCGTGGTGATCAGCTTCGAGCGGTAGTAGCCGCCGATCTGGATCGCCTTCAGGTCGACCGAGGGGCCGTAGCGCTTCTTGGCGTTCTTCACGACGGTGTCGCTCAGGCCGCCGTTCCAGTACCACAGCACCATGTTGTCGCCGGTCGAACCGGCCGGTACCGCGCACGCGGACGCCAGGCCGCCGAGCGCGCCGGCGGCGCCGGTGGCAAGGCCCGCGCGCAGCAGGCCTCTTCGTGAGAGCCGCACAGCTCCCACCGCCTTTCGGGATCTTTACTGGACTACTCGGGAGTGGGGGTCTTTTCCAGGGGGGGCTAAAGGGGGTTCGCCGGAAGCGATGTGACGGTCTGTCAGGTGGCCCGCGCCGGGGGCGTCACCGGCGCGTACCGCACCGGCCGCCCCGGGTCGGCGGGCAGACGGTCCGTCAGGAAGCCGTACGCGCGCCGCAGTTCGGGGTCGGTCACCGACCGCCACCAGCGGTCCACCCCGTACCAGCCCGGCGCCGCGAGCGCGCCGCCGTGGTGCTGTACGGACAGCCCCGCGGCCAGCACCGCGAACTTGAGGCGCTCCTCCAGCGGCCACCCGCCGAGCGAGGCCGCGACGAAGCTCGCGCCGAACACGTCACCGGCGCCCGTCGCGTCCAGTACGTCCACCGGGAGCGCCGGGACCTCGGCGTACTCGCCGGTCGTCTGGTCCACCGCGACCGCGCCGTCGCCGCCGCGCGTGACGACCGCCACCGGCACCAGCTCGGTGAGCGTGCCGAGCGCCGCGACCGCGCTGTCCGTGCGGGTGTAGGCCATCGCCTCGGTCTCGTTCGGCAGGAACGCGTGGCACAGCGAGAGCTGGTCCAGCAGGTCCCGCGACCACTCCTGGGTCGGGTCCCAGCCGACGTCCGCGTACACCCGGGTGCCGTTCGCGGCAGCCTTGGCGATCCACGCGCGCGGCTCGGCCTCCAGGTGCACCAGGGCGGTGCGCGCGGCGGGCGGGTCGGCCATCAGCTCGTCCTGCGAGTACGGGGGCTCCTGGCCGTGCGTGACGAGGGCGCGGTCGTCGCCGTGGGCGAGGGCCACCGTCACCGGGGTCGGCCAGGCCTTCGCGACCCGGGACAGGGTGAGGTCCACGCCCTCCTGTCCGGCGATGACCTCCTGGCAGTACGCGCCGTAGAAGTCGTCGCCGAAGACCGTCGCGAGCTGGGTGCGCAGGCCGAAGCGGGAGGCGGCCACCGCGAGGTTCGCGATGCCGCCGGGGCCGCAGCCCATGCCGGCCGTCCAGACCTCCTCGCCGGGCGTGGGCGGCTTGCCGAGGCCCGTGAGGACGAGGTCGTAGAAGAGCAGCCCGGTCAGCAGGACATCGGGAGTCCGGGGGGTGTCGTCCACGGGGTGGCGCCTCTCGTCGGAACGTTCTTCAGAACTGTTCACATTCGGTGCACGGAATCGTGCGCTCTCTTGCAGACCTGGTCAATAGTCGAGCAGAAATGAGCATGGATTTGATTGAAGATGACGAGTAGTGTTCGTGTCGTGCTGGCAGAACGACGACATCAACTCATCCTCCGGGCCCTGCGCTCCGGCGGCCCCGCAGCCGTCACCGACCTCTCCGAGCAGCTCGGCGTCAGCCCCGCCACGATCCGGCGCGACCTGGTCAAGCTGGAGGAGGACGGGCTGCTGACCCGCGTCCACGGCGGCGCGGTCGCCGAGGAGGGCGACCAGCCCTTCGCCGAGGTCGCCGGGGTCCGCGTCGCCGAGAAGGACGCGATAGCCGCCCGCGCGGCGGCGATGATCACCAACGGACAGTCGGTGCTGCTCGACATCGGCACCACCGCCTACCGGCTCGCCCGGCAGCTGCACGGCCGCCGCCTCACCGTCATCACCAGCAACCTCGTCGTCTACGAGGAACTGGCCGACGACGAGGGCATCGAGCTGGTCCTCCTCGGCGGCGTCGTCCGCCGCGACTACCGCTCCCTGGTCGGCTTCCTCACCGAGGACAACCTCCGCCAGCTCCACGCCGACTGGCTCTTCCTCGGCACCAGCGGAGTGCGCCCCGGCGGACAGGTGATGGACACGACCGTCGTCGAGGTGCCGGTCAAACGCGCGATGATCAAGGCGAGCGACAAGGTCGTCCTCCTCGCCGACCGGGCCAAGTTCCCGGGCACGGGCATGGCGAAGGTCTGTGGTCCAGAAGAGCTGGACGTGGTGGTGACGAACGCCCCGGTCGACCCGGTGACCCGCTCCTCCCTGGGAGAGGCGGGCGCCGAGGTGATCGTGGCAGGAAAGGGTCAAGTGTGAAGCTGACGATTCTGGGCGGCGGCGGATTCCGGGTGCCGCTCGTGTACGGCGCGCTCCTCGGCGACCGCGGCGAGGGCCGGGTGACCGAGGTCGTCCTGCACGACCTGGACGCGGGACGGCTCGGGGCGGTGACACGAGTCCTCGCCGAACAGGCCCGTTCCGTGCCGGACGCGCCCGTGGTGACCGCCACCACGAACCTCGACGACGCCCTGACCGGCGCCGACTTCGTCTTCTCCGCGATCCGCGTCGGCGGCCTCGAAGGCCGCGCCAACGACGAGAAGGTCGCCCTCGACCAGGGCGTCCTCGGCCAGGAGACGGTCGGCGCGGGCGGCATCGCCTACGGGCTGCGCACGGTCCCGGTGGCCGTCGACATCGCCCGGCGCGTCGCCCGGCTCGCCCCGGACGCCTGGGTCATCAACTTCACCAACCCGGCGGGCCTGGTCACCGAGGCCATGTCCCGCCACCTCGGCGACCGCGTCATCGGCATCTGCGACTCCCCGGTGGGCCTCGGCCGCCGCATCGCCCGCGTGCTGGGCGCGAACCCGAACGACGCCTACATCGACTACGTCGGCCTCAACCACCTCGGCTGGGTGCGCGGCCTGAAGATCGCCGGACGCGACGAGCTGCCCCGCCTCCTCGCCGACCCCGACCTGCTCGGCTCCTTCGAGGAGGGCAAGCTCTTCGGCACCGACTGGCTCAAGTCCCTCGGCGCGATCCCCAACGAGTACCTCCACTACTACTACTTCAACCGCGAGGCCGTCCGCTCCTACCAGGAGGCCGAGAAGACCCGCGGCGCCTTCCTGCGCGACCAGCAGGCCCGCTTCTACGACGAGGTCGCCGCCCCCGGCGCGCACGCGCTGGACGCCTGGAACCGCACCCGCGCCGAGCGCGAGGCGACGTACATGGCCGAGAACCGCGAGACGGCCGGGGCGGGCGAGCGCGACGAGGACGACCTCTCCGGCGGCTACGAGAAGGTCGCCCTCGCCCTGATGCGGGCCATCGCCCGCGACGAGCGCACCACCCTCATCCTCAACGTCCGCAACCGCCACACCCTCTCCGTGCTCGACACGGACGCGGTCATCGAGGTGCCCTGCCTGGTCGACGCCAACGGCGCCCACCCGGTCGCCGTCGCACCCCTGCCCGGCCACGCGGTCGGCCTGGTCAGCGCGGTCAAGGCCGTCGAGCGCGAGGTGCTGGCCGCCGCCGAGTCCGGTTCCCGCACGACCGCGGTGAAGGCGTTCGCGCTGCACCCGCTGGTCGACTCGGTGAACGTCGCCCGCAGGCTGGTGGAGGGCTACACGGCCGTCCACCCGGGTCTCGACTACCTCAAGTAAGCTCCCGGCGGAAAGCGACTAGAGAGCGCTTTCTGCGGTTTGGTCCGGTATCTCTCCCTGGAGACCTCTCATGCATGACGAACGCCAGCGGATCGAGGAGCGCGTAGAGCGCCTCCACACCCAGCGCATCAAGCCCGCGATCTACGCCGCGACCGTCCCCTTCGCGGTGGAAGCCTGGCAGGCCCCGGGAGAGCCGGTGTCCTTCGAGGAGGCCACCGGGGCTGTTTACGAGCCGTTCGAGATGGGCACCCCGTGGGGCCCGCCGTGGGGCACCACCTGGTTCCGGATGCGCGGCACGGTCCCCGCCGAGTGGGCGGGCCGCCGCGTCGAGTCGGTCATCGACCTCGGCTTCGTCGGCGACTGGCCCGGCAACCAGGCCGAGGCCCTCGTCCACACCGTGGACGGCACCCCGCTGAAGGCCGTCAACCCCCTCAACCAGTACGTCCCCGTCGCCAACCCCGCCGTCGGCGGCGAGGAGATCGACTACCTCGTCGAGGCCGCGTCCAACCCGGACATCCTTGCCGAGAACTTCTCCAAGATCACGCCGATGGGCGACATCCTCACCGCCGGCGACAAGCCGCTCTACACCTTCCGGCACGCCAACCTCGCCGTCCTCGACGAGGAGGTCTGGCACCTCGACCTCGACGTGCAGGTCCTGCGCGAGCTGATGGTCGAGCTGAGTGAGCACGAGCCGCGCCGCCACGAGATCATGCACGCGCTCGACCGGGCCATGGACGCGCTCGACCTGGACGACGTGCCGGGGTCGGCCTCCGAGGTGCGCGCGATCCTGGCACCGGTCCTCGCCAAGCCCGCCAACGCCTCGGCGCACATCATCTCGGGCGTCGGCCACGCCCACATCGACTCCGCCTGGCTGTGGCCGATCCGCGAGACGAAGCGCAAGACGTCCCGCACCTTCTCCAACGTCACCTCCCTCGCGGACGAGTACGAGGAGTTCGTGTTCGCCTGCTCGCAGGCCCAGCAGTACGAGTGGGTGCGCGACAACTACCCCAAGGTGTGGGCCCGCATCCAGGAGTCCGTGAAGAAGGGCCAGTGGGCGCCCGTCGGCGGCATGTGGGTCGAGGCGGACGGCAACCTGCCCGGCGGCGAGGCCGTCGCCCGCCAGCTCATCCACGGCAAGCGGTTCTTCATCGAGCACTTCGGCATCGAGACCAAGGGCGTCTGGCTCCCCGACTCCTTCGGCTACACCGCCGCCTACCCGCAGCTCGCCAAGCTCGCCGGCAACGAGTGGTTCCTCACCCAGAAGATCTCCTGGAACCAGACCAACACCTTCCCCCACCACACCTTCTGGTGGGAGGGCATCGACGGCACCCGCATCTTCACCCACTTCCCGCCCGTCGACACCTACAACGCCCGCTTCAGCGGCGAGGAGATGTCCCGCGCGGTCCGCCAGTACCGCGAGAAGGGCAACGCCAACCGCTCCCTCGCGCCGTTCGGCTGGGGCGACGGCGGCGGCGGCCCCACCCGCGAGATCATGGAACGGGCGCGGCGCCTGCGGGACCTGGAAGGCTCCGCCAAGGTCGAGATCGAGCACCCCGACGAGTTCTTCGCCAAGGCCCGCGCCGAGTACCCCGACGCCCCCGTCTGGGTCGGCGAGCTCTACCTGGAGTTGCACCGCGCCACCTACACCTCGCAGGCCCGCACCAAGCAGGGCAACCGCCGCAGCGAACACAAGCTGCGCGAGGCCGAGCTGTGGGCGACGACCGCCGCGCTGCACGCGCCGGGCTACACCTACCCGTACGAGAAGCTCGACCGCCTCTGGAAGACGGTCCTGCTCCACCAGTTCCACGACATCCTGCCCGGCTCCTCCATCGCCTGGGTGCACCGCGAGGCCGAGGCCGAGTACGCCCGCGTCGCCGAGGAACTGGAGGAGCTGACCGCCGAGGCGATCGACGCCCTCGGCCACGGCGGCCTGCGCGTCTTCAACACCAGCCCCTACGACCGCGCCGAGGTCGTCCGCACCCCCGACGGCACCCGCGCCTACGTCGAGGTCCCGGGCAGCGGCAGCGCGGTACTGACCGACGCCGTGGCGCCGCAGCCGGTGACGGTGGACGGGCTGACCCTCGACAACGGCCTGGTCCGGGTCGAGTTCGCTGAGGACGGCACGCTGTCCTCGGTACGGGACCTGCGCGCCGGCCGCGAAGTCCTCGCCGAACCCGGCAACCTGCTGCGCCTGCACACCGACCTGCCCAACTACTGGGACGCCTGGGACATCGACAAGCACTACAAGAACCGGTACACCGACCTGCTCGACGCGGACTCGGTGACCGTCGTCGAGGCGGACCCGCTGATCGGCGCCGTGCGCATCGAGCGGTCCTTCGGCAAGGGCTCCACGATCGTGCAGACGGTCACCGTCCGCGCGGGCAGCTCCCGCATCGACGTCGAGACGGACATCGACTGGCACGAGGCCGAGAAGATCCTCAAGGCCGCGTTCCCCATCGACATCCGCGCCCCGCACTCCTCCGCCGAGATCGCCTTCGGCCACATCCAGCGCCCCACCCACACCAACACCTCGTGGGAGTCGGCCCGCTTCGAGGTCTCCGGCCACCGCTGGGTCCACGTCGCCGAACCGGGCTACGGCGTCGCCGTGCTCAACGACTCGACGTACGGCCACGACGTGTCCCGCACGGTCCGCGAGGACGGCGGCACCACGACCACCGTCCGCCTCAGCCTGGTGCGCGCCCCGCGCATCCCCGACCCCGGCGCGGACCAGGGGCGCCACCGCTTCACCTACTCCCTGCTGCCCGGCGCGAGCATCGCCGACGCGGTCGCCGAGGGCTACTCCCTCAACCTGCCGCTGCGCCTCGCCGAGTCGACGGGCGCGGCCGAACCGGTCGTCTCCGTGGACGGCGAGGGCGTGACCGTCGAGGCGGTCAAGCTCGCCGACGACGGCTCGGGCGACCTCGTCGTCCGGCTCTACGAGTCGAGCGGCGGCCGGGCGACCGGGACGCTGCGCACGTCGGTGGCGATCACCGGCGCGCAGATCACGGACCTGCTCGAACGGCCCTCCGAGGACGCCGAGTTGGCGGCCGACGGGTCGGTGGCGGTCGCGCTGCGGCCGTTCCAGATCCTGACGCTGCGCCTGCGGCGGGCCTGACCCCTGAGGGACGGGCACTCGGCGGTGCCCGTCCCCTTTCGCTGGCAAGTCCCCCGACCTGTCGAGGAGTTCAGCCGTGCCCATGCAACCCTGGTTCACCGACGCCAAGTTGGGGATCTTCGTCCACTGGGGCATCTACGCCGTGGACGGCGTCCCGGAGTCCTGGTCCTTCTACGACGACATCGTCCCCTACGACCGGTACGTCTCCCAGCTCGACCGGTTCACCGCCTCCAAGTACGATCCCCGCGCCTGGGCCGACCTCTTCGCGCGCGCCGGGGCCAGGTACGCCGTCCTCACCACCCGGCACCACGACGGCGTCGCGATGTGGGACACCGAGCACAAACACCTGGGCCTGGACCGGGACTTCCTCACCGGATACGCCGACGCGCTGCGGGAGAAGGACCTCAAGGTCGGCTTCTACTACTCGCACTCCGACTGGAGCCACCCCGACTACGCGTCCACCCGCAAGCCGGGCCGCCCGCCGGAGCAGGAGGACAACCGGTACTCCGAATGCGCCGCCGAGGACGAGGACCTGGCGGCCTGGGACCGCTTCATCGCCTACCGGGACGGCCAGATCAGGGAGTTGGCGTCCCGCTTCCGCCCCGACCTGATGTGGTTCGACGGCGAGTGGGACCGCAGCGAGGAGCAGTGGCGCATCCCCGAACTCGCCGCGCTCATCCGCTCCTACGTGCCGGACGTCGTCTTCAACGCCCGCATGCTCAGCGAGGGCGACTACGCGACGCCCGAGCAGGGCGCCCCCATCGTGCCGCCGGACGGGCCGTGGGAGCTGTGCCTCACGATCAACGACTCGTGGGGCTACCAGCACCACGACCACAACCACAAGTCCCTCGCCCAGCTGATCCGTTACTTCACGGAGACCATCGGCGGGGGCGGCAACCTGCTCCTGGACGTCGGCCCGATGGAGGACGGCACGATCCCCGCACCGCAGGCCGAGCGCCTCGAAGGGCTGGGGGAGTGGATCCGCCGGCACGAGGAGGCGGTGTACGGGACCGTGCGCGGGCTCCCCGCCGGGCACCACTACGGCCCGAGCACCCTCTCCGCCGACCGGCGCACCCTCTACCTCGTCCTCTTCGACGCGCCCCGCGCGGAGATCGGCGTCCGGGGGCTGGCCACCGGCGTCCGGAGCGTACGGGTCGTGGGCTCGGGCAAGGAACTGGGGCACCGGGTGGTCGGGGGGCTGCACGACGCGGTGGGCGTCCTGTGGATCGACCGGCCGGAGGCAGCGGATCTCGATCCGTACGCGACTGTCCTGGCCGTCGAGTTGGAGGGTGAGCTGGAGCTGTACCGGGGAGCGGGCCGGTTCTGAACGTCGTTCGGGTCGGTCGGTCGCTCCCCGTGACAGCGGCCGACCGACCCGATCCCCCGATCGCTCCACGGACCTCCCGTACCCCGTTCGGTCCCCCGTGAGGTCCATGGAGCTTGTGGTGCTCCCCCGTGGTGCTCCCCCTGGTGGTGCTTCCCCTGAACGTCGGCGCTTCCCCCGTCGAGCCCCTTGCGCCCACATGAGTAAG
>NZ_LIRL01000259.1 GCF_001419795.1 Streptomyces niveiscabiei | reverse complement strand
GCGTGTCGAGGCCGTCCGGCAGCGCGTCGGCCCACTCCAGGAGCCGCGCCCGCCGCAGCGCCTCGCGCAATTCGCCCTCGTCCGCGCCCTTCCGCGCGAGCAGCAGGTTCTCGCGGACGGTGGAGTCGAAGAGGTGGGCGTCCTGCGCGCAGAGCCCGACCAGCCCGCGTACGTCGTCCCCGTCGAGCCCGTACGCGTCGACGCCGCCCAGCGTGTACGTCCCGGACTCCGCGTCCAGGAACCGCAGCAGCGCCTGCGCGAGGGTCGTCTTCCCGGAACCGGAAGGGCCGACGACGGCGACCCGGCGGCCCTCGGTGAGCGTCAGGTCGACCCCGGCGAGGGCGGCGCGCCCCTGTCCGTCGTACCGCGCGGTGAGCCCCTTGAGGGCCAGCGGGAACGGTGTGGCCGGCGCCTGCCGGGGCTCCTCCGGCTCGCGGACGGGCGCGGGGGAGTCCAGCACCTCGTACACCCGCTCCGCGCTACGGCGCACCCGCTGCCGGTACTGCACGGCGAGCGGCAGCCCGAGCACCGCCTCGAAGGCGGCCAGCGGCGTGAGCACCACGACGGCCATCGACACGCCGTCCAGCCGCCCGGAGCCGACCCCCTGAGCCCCCACCAGCGCCGCCGCCGCGGCGGTCAGCCCGGACACCAGCGCGGTCAGCCCGTCCCCGAGCGCGGTCGCCGCCGCCCCGCGCGAGGCGATCCGCGTCAGCACCCCGTCGGCCGCCCGCGCCTCGTCCGTACGGCGGCGCAGGGCGCCGGCGACGGTGAGTTCGGCGGTACCGGTGAGCAGGTCGGCGACCCGGGTGGCCAGCACTCCGCGCGCGGGCGCGAGCCGGCGTTCGGCGCGCCGGGAGACGGCGCCGGTGACCAGCGGCACGCCCACCCCGGCCAGGAGCAGCCCGGCGGCGAGGACCGCGCCCGCCTCGGGGAGCAGCCACGCGGTGAAGGCGACCGACCCGGCCGCCACGACGACGGCGGACCCGACCGGCAGCAGCCAGCGCAGCCAGTAGTCCTGGAGCGCGTCCACGTCGGCGACGAGCCGCGACAGCAGGTCCCCGCGCCGCGCCCCGCGCAGTCCGGCGGGCGCGAGCCGCTCCAGGCGCCGGTAGACGGCCACCCGCGTGTCGGCGAGCATCCGCAGCACGGCGTCGTGCGAGACGAGCCGCTCCGCGTACCGGAACACGGCCCGCCCGATCCCGAACGCCCGCGTCCCCGTGACGGCCACCATCAGGTACAGCACCGGGGGTTGCTGCGAGGCCCGCGAGATGAGCCATCCGGACGTCGCCATGAGCCCGACGGCGCTGCCGAGCGCGAGGCTCCCGAGAAGCGCCGCGAGCAGCAGCCGCCCCCGCCGGGGTCCGGCCATGGCCCGCACCCGCGCGAGCACACCGCCGCGCGCAGCCCTGGTCACAGCCTCGCCGGACGCCTTCCCGACAGGCCCCTTGCGATCCCGAGCCGCCTCGGAACCCTCAGCCGCCTCGACCGCCCCGGCCCTCTCAGCCTCCCCCACCACAAAGAAGTCGGCCTGCGTGACGCCGCGCTCCTCGAAGGAGCCCTCGCGCACGTCCACCCCCGGCGTCCGCTCCACACCCCCCTCACCCCGAGCCTCCGCGACCCGCACCACCCGGTCGGCCACATCGAGCAGCGCGGGCCGGTGCACCACGAGCAGCACGGTCCGCCCCTCCGCGAGCCGCCGGACCGCCGCCACGACCTCCGCCTCGGTCGCCCCGTCCAGCGCGGCCGTCGGCTCGTCGAGCAGCAGCACCGGCCGGTCGGCGAGGAACGCGCGCGCCAGGGCGAGCCGCTGCCGCTGCCCGGCGGAGAGCCCGGCACCGTCCTCGCCGAGCACGGTGTCGAGCCCGCCGGGCAGCGCGTCCACGAACTCCAGGGCGCCCGCGTCGGCGAGGGCCCGGCGTACGGCCGTGTCGTCGGCGTCGGGGCGGGCGAGGCGGACGTTCTCCGCGATCGTCGCGGCGTACAGGTGCGGTCGCTGGGGGACCCAGGCGATCCGGGAGCGCCACTCCTCCAGGTCGAGGCCGGTGAGGTCGGCGCCGCCGATCCTGACCTGGCCCTCGGTGGGGCGGGTGAAGCCGAGCAGGACGTCGAGGAGGGTCGACTTGCCGGCGCCGCTCGGGCCGACCAGGGCGACGGTCTCGCCGGGTTCGACGGTGAACGAGGCGTTCTCCACGGCGGGTACGGCCCGGCCGGGGTGGCGGACGGTCACGCCGTCGACGGTGATCGCGCCCTGCGGGACGGCGGCCGTGCCGGACGCCGGGACCGGCTCCTCCAGCACCGCGAAGATCTCCTCGGCGGCGGCGAGGCCCTCGGCCGCCGCGTGGTACTGCGTGCCGACCTGCCGCAGCGGGAGGTAGGCCTCCGGGGCCAGGATCAGGATGACCAGCCCGATGTAGAGGTCCATCTCGCCGTGCACGAGCCGCATCCCGACCGTCACCGCGACCAGCGCGACCGAGATCGTGGACAGCAGCTCCAGCGCGAAGGAGGAGAGGAAGGCGATCCGCAGCGTCTTCACGGTGGCCTGGCGGTACTCGCCGGTGATCTTCCGGATCGACTCGGCCTGTGCCTTGGCCCGCCCGAACACCTTCAGCGTCGGCAGCCCGGCGACCACGTCCAGGAAGTGCCCCGACAGCCGCGACAGCAGCCGCCACTGACGGTCCATCCGGGACTGCGTGACCCACCCGATCAGCATCATGAAGACCGGGATCAGCGGCAGCGTCCCGACGATGATCGCCGCCGACACCCAGTCCTCGGTCACGATCCGCGCGAGCACCGCGACGGGGACGACGACGGCGAGCCCCAACTGAGGCAGATAGCGCGAGAAGTAGTCGTCCAGGGCGTCCACACCCCGGGTCGCGAGGGCGATCAGCGAGCCGGTCCGCTGCCCGCCGAGCCACCCCGGGCCGAGCGCTCCCGCCCGCTCCAGCAGCCGTCCCCGCAGCTCCGACTTCACGGCGGCGCTCGCGCGGTGGGCGGCGAGTTCGGTGAGCCAGGAGACCAGGGCGCGCCCGGCCGCGACTGCCACCAGCAGAAGCAGGGGGGTACGGAGGTCACCGACCGAGTGGCCGTGCTGGAAGGCGCCGACGACGGTCTCGGCGATGAGCATGGCCTGGGCGATGACGAGGAGAGCGCCGACGGTACCGAGCCCGACGACCAACGCCATGAACAGCCGGGTGGCACGGGCGTACCGGAGCAGACGCGGATCGATTGGTTTCACGTGAAACACACCCTCTTCAAGGGGACTTCTGGAGGGCATGTTTCACGTGAAACAACTCGGACGTTTCACGTGAAACATGCCCGGCGACCGACTCAGTGCGCTTCAGCGATGTGCTGCGTACCGATCCGCTTGCGGAACACCCAGTACGTCCACCCCTGATAGAGCATCACCACCGGCGTGGCGATCACCGCGCACCACGTCATGATCTTCAGCGTGTACGGGCTCGACGAGGCGTTCGTGACGGTGAGGCTCCACTCCGGGTTCAGCGACGACGGCATGACGTTCGGGAAGAGCGTCAGGAAGAGCATCGCCACGGCGGCCACGATCGTGACGCCGGAGAGCGCGAACGACCAGCCCTCGCGCCCGGCCTGGTTCGCGAGGAGCGCGGCGACCAGGGCGACGACGGCGACGACCAGCGCGACCAGGCTCTTGCCGTCACCGCTGTCGGCCTGCGTCCAGACCAGGAAGGCCAGCGCGAGGACGGCGGTGACGAGGCCGACCTTGAGGGCCAGCGCCCGCGCCCGCTCCCGGATGTCGCCGACCGTCTTGAGCGCCGTGAACACCGTGCCGTGGAAGGTGAACAGGCTCAGCGTGACGAGCCCGCCGAGGACGGCGTACGGGTTGAGCAGCTCCCAGAAGCCGCCCACGTACTCGAAGTTCCGGTCGATCTTCACGCCGTGGACGATGTTGCCGAACGCGACGCCCCACAGGAACGCGGGGAGCAGCGAGCACCAGAAGATCGCCTGCTCCCAGTTGCGCTGCCAGTTCTCCTCGGGCCGCTTGGCGCGGT
Source organism: Streptomyces niveiscabiei (assembly GCF_001419795.1). Lineage (GTDB taxonomy): Bacteria > Actinomycetota > Actinomycetes > Streptomycetales > Streptomycetaceae > Streptomyces > Streptomyces niveiscabiei. Next base: position 13,780 of record NZ_LIRL01000259.1, on the reverse strand, counting down.
ACTCGAAGGCGACGCCCCGGACGATGAGGCAGAGCAGGATGAGCAGCAGCGGCAGGTAGAAGCCGGAGAAGAGGGTGGCGTACCACTCGGGGAAGGCCGCGAAGGTCGCGCCACCCGCGCTGAGGAGCCAGACCTCGTTGCCGTCCCAGACCGGGCCGATGGTGTTGATGAGGACGCGCTTCTCGGCCCGGTCGCGGGCGAGGAGCTTGGTGAGGACACCGACCCCGAAGTCGAAGCCCTCCAGGAAGAAGTAGCCGGTCCACAGGACGGCGATCAGGACGAACCAGACGTCGTGCAGTTCCATGACGGTGCAGCTCCCTCGGCCTAGTACGAGAAGGCCATCGGCTTGTCGGCGTCACGCGCCTCGCCGCCGATCTTCGTGGGCGGGTTGAGGTCGGCCTCGGTCAGCTCCGGCGGGCCCGCCTTCACGTACTTCGCGAGGAGCTTGACCTCGACGACGGCGAGGATCGCGTACAGCGTGGTGAAGGCGATCATCGAGGTGAGCACCTCGGCCTGGGAGACGCCGGGGGAGACCGCGTCGCGGGTCTGGAAGATGCCGTAGACGACCCAGGGCTGACGGCCCATCTCGGTGAAGATCCAGCCCCAGGAGTTGGCGATCAGCGGGAAGGCCAGGGTCCAGATCGCCAGGCGCCAGTACCAGGTGGTGAGCTGGGGGCCGAGCGCCTTCTTGCGGAAGAGGACCAGGTTCGGCACCTCGTCCTCACCGGTCCTCAGGTGCTCGGGGAGCATGAACTTCTTGCGGGTCAGCCACAGTCCGAGCATGCCGATCGCGAGCGAGGTCATGCCGAAGCCGATCATCCAGCGGAAGCCCCAGTAGGCGACCGGGATGTTGGGGCGGTAGTCGCCGGGGCCGAACTTCTCCTGCTCGGCCTTGTTGACGTCGTTGATGCCGGGGACGTGCGAGGTGAAGTCGTCGTTCGCGAGGAAGGACAGCAGGCCCGGGATCTCTATGGCCACCTTGTTGTGGCCCTTCTCGACGTCCCCGTAGGCGAAGACGGAGAACGGCGCGGGCGCCTCGCCGTCCCAGAGGGCCTCGGCGGCGGCCATCTTCATCGGCTGCTGCTTGAACATGACCTTGCCGAGGGTGTCGCCGCTGATCGCGGTGAGCAGGCCGGCGATGACGACGGTGATGAGGCCGAGCCTGAGGGTCGTCCTCATCTCGACGATGTGCCGCCTGCGGACCAGGTGGAAGGCGGAGATGCCGACCATGAACGCGCCGCCGGTGAGGAACGCGGCCGTGAGCGTGTGGAAGGCCTGGGCGAGTGCGGTGTTCTGGGTCAGGACGAGCCAGAAGTCGGTGAGTTCGGCGCGGCCCTTGGCCTCGTTGATCTTGTAGCCGACCGGGTGCTGCATCCAGGAGTTGGCGGCGAGGATGAAGTAGGCCGACAGGATCGTGCCGATCGAGACCATCCACATGCAGGCGACGTGGATCTTCTTCGGGAGCTTGTCCCAGCCGAAGATCCACAGGCCGATGAAGGTGGACTCGAAGAAGAAGGCGATCAGGGCCTCGAAGGCGAGGGGGGCGCCGAAGACGTCGCCGACGAAGCGCGAGTAGTCGGACCAGTTCATGCCGAACTGGAACTCCTGCACGATGCCGGTGACGACGCCCATCGCGATGTTGATCAGGAAGAGCTTGCCCCAGAACTTCGTCGCCCTGAGGTACTTCTCCTTGCCGGTCCGCACCCATGCGGTCTCCAGCCCGGCGGTGAGCGCCGCGAGCGAGATCGTCAGGGGGACGAAGAGGAAGTGGTAGACGGTCGTGATGCCGAACTGCCAGCGCGCCAGTGTCTCCGGCGCCAGGGCCATTTCCACGTCGTCAGTCTCCTTACGTGCCGTGGTACTGCGGCAGTTTGCCCCGTATGTCACACACAACAGTGGAGCAACTGGGACACGCTTGTGAACGCGTTCACATTCACAAGCAATTATGGCGCATGGCTGTTCGAGACTGGACGGGAGGGGGGGTCTGATAGGTCACAGACCCCCCGGCAGATACGGTCACGCACCCCCGAAGGGGCTCAACTCTCCTTGATGAACCCCTCGGTCACCTTCAGGAAGATGTCGTTCGCCTCGGTCTCCCCGATCGTCACCCGCGCCCCCTCGGGGAACGGCCGCACGACGACCCCGGCCCGCTCGCACACGGCGGCGAACTCCGCCGTCCGCTCCCCCAGCCCGAGCCAGACGAAGTTGGCCTGGGAGTCGGGGACGGTCCAGCCCTGGGTGCGCAGCGCGGCGAGCACGCGGGCCCGCTCGGAGACCAGCGACCCGACCCGGCCCAGGAGTTCGTCCTCCGCGCGCAGGGAGGCGACGGCGGCGTCCTGGGCGAGCTGCGTGACGCCGAAGGGCACCGCCGTCTTGCGCAGCGCGGCGGCGACGGGCTCGTGGGCGATGGCGAAACCGACGCGCAGCCCGGCGAGGCCGTACGCCTTGGAGAACGTGCGCAGCACGCAGACGTTGGGACGGTCGCGGTACAGCTCGACGCCGTCGGGGACGTCGGCGTCGCGCACGAACTCGCGGTACGCCTCGTCCAGGACGACCAGGACGTCGCCCGGCACCCGGTCCAGGAACCGCTCCAGCTCGGCCCGCCGCACGGCCGTACCCGTCGGGTTGTTGGGGTTGCAGACGAAGATCAGGCGGGTGCGGTCGGTGATCGCCTCGTACATCGCGTCGAGGTCGTGGACGTCGCCGGGGGCGAGCGGGACCTGGACGGAGGTGGCGCCGCTGATCTGCGTGATGATCGGGTACGCCTCGAAGGAGCGCCAGGCGTAGATCACCTCGTCGCCGGGGCCCGAGGTCGCCTGGAGGAGCTGCTGGGCGACGCCGACCGAGCCGGTGCCGGTGGCGAGGTGGGAGACGGGGACGCCGAAGCGGTCGGCCAGTTCGGCCGTCAGCGCCGTACACGCCATGTCCGGGTAGCGGTTGAACGACGAGGCGGCGGCCGTGACGGTCTCCAGGACGCCGGGGAGCGGCGGGTACGGGTTCTCGTTGGAGGACAGCTTGTAGGCCACCGGCCCGCCCTCGGCGGCCGGCCTGCCCGGCTTGTAGGTGGGGATGCCCTCCAGCTCGACCCGCAGCTTGGGGTTCGTCTCGCTCACCACAGTCCTCCTCGCGACCGGCGCCGGTACTCAATTCTCCTCACCTTATGAGGATTCGGCACGTGCACGTCAGCGGCCGTACGGACCTGGTTCGTCACACGCGCATCAGGGGCAACACCGTACGAAGGCCCCGAAACAGGGGGCGCGACGTACATATATCTATGCGCCGGTAGCACGCGCCGTGGCGCGCATCCCTCGTGCAGGTGAGTTGAGACCTCTTCGAGACATCGGCGCCTCGCCAGGCGCATCAGCGCCGATGCCACAAGTAGTGCTGCCCGAACGGCCAACTGACTTTGTTTCTCAAGTACTTATGGATGTTGACCTTGCAGAAACGTGCCTGTCGATGAGTGCATATGCGTCCGCCCTACCCCGCCTCATGAGCCCTACTATCGGCACGCCATGACAGCAGCAGGGAAGCACCAGGTGAGCCGCGCGGAAACCTCACGCCGAGGCAGCCGGCCGGGCCGAGCGGGCATCAGGGACGTGGCCGCCGCCGCCGGAGTATCCATCACGACCGTCTCCGACGCCCTGAACGGCAAGGGCAGGCTCCCTGATGCCACCCGACGCCACGTCCGCGAGGTCGCCGACCGGCTGGGCTACCGCCCGTCGGCCGCGGCCCGCACGCTCCGTACGGGCAAGTCCGGACTGATCGGACTGACCGTCACCACGTACGGGGATGAACCTTTCACCTTCACCGAGTTCGCGTACTTCGCCGAGATGGCCAGAGCCGCCACCTCCGCCGCGCTCGCCCGCGGCTACGCCCTCGTCATCCTCCCGGCGACCTCGCGCCACGACGTGTGGTCGAACGTCGCCCTGGACGGCACGGTCGTCATCGACCCCTCCGACCAGGACCCGGTGGTCGGCGAGCTCGTCCGGCAGGGTTTACCCGTCGTCTCCGACGGCCGCCCCTCCGGTCCGCTGCCGGTCACCGCGTGGGTCGACAACGACCACGAGGCCGCCGTACTGGACATCCTCGACCACCTCGCCGACGCCGGGGCGCGCCGGATCGGGCTGCTCACGGGGACCACGACCGACACGTACACGCACCTGTCGACGACCGCGTACCTGCACTGGTGCGAGCGGGTCGGACAGGATCCGGTGTACGAGGCCTACCCGGCGCACGATCCCTGCGCGGGAGCCGTCGCCGCCGACCGGCTGCTCGCCCGGCCCGACCGGCCCGACGCCGTGTACGGCCTCTTCGACCCGAACGGCACGGACCTGCTCGCCGCCGCCCGCCGCTACGGCCTGCGCGTCCCCGAGGACCTGCTCCTCGTGTGCTGTAGCGAGTCCACGGTGTACGCGAGCACCGAACCCCCCATCACCACGCTCTCACTGAAACCGCGCCGGATCGGCACCGCGGTCGTCCAGCTCCTCATCGACGCGATCGAGGGCGTCGAATCGGACCAGCCGGTCGAGCAGGTGATACCGACGGAACTCTTCATCCGCACCTCCTCGCAACGCCGCCCGCCGCGCACCACGGTGAGCCCGCCGCGCACGCCCGAGGGGAAGTAGCCGGCCGTCGTGCGGTGGGCGGGAGCACCCGTACGGCGGCCAAGCACGGGTCAATCGGGGCGAATGCCACGCACCGGCGCGCGCCCGAACCGATTCACCACCCCTGGGTCATCACATGGCCCGATCCGCATTCCTATGATGGGCCCACGACACCGCGGGCCGCTGCGACCAGGCAGTCCGAAGCGGTGCAGATGCGGCGCGATGGTGGAGGGGTCTGATGACTCAGGGGGCCGGTCAGGGACCCGAAGCGGAACGGACGGCGACGTTGCGCGACTTCCGGGTGCCCGCGTACGTCCATGAGACCGGTCCGTACGACCACGCCGGGCATCCCGGCGACGCCGTACCGGCCGACGAGCAGGCGTACCCCGAGGGGTACACGCCGACCCAGCGCGACCTGCCGGTCGTCAACCGGGGTGACACGCTGCGGATGCCGACGGTGGAACCCGTGGCTTCCGCCTCCACGGACGGGCCCGGGCCGCTGTTCGTCGTCGGCGACGTGCACGGCTACCTCGACGAACTGCACTCCGCGCTGCGGGAGAAGGGCCTCATCGACGAGGCCGGACAGTGGTGCGCGGGCAACGCGCGGCTGTGGTTCCTCGGCGACTTCACCGACCGCGGGCCCGACGGCATCGGCGTGATCGACCTGGTCATGCGGCTGTCGGCGGAGGCGGCGGCGGCGGGCGGCTACTGCAAGGCCCTGATGGGCAACCACGAACTCCTCCTGCTGGGCGCCAAGCGGTTCGGCGACACCCCCGTCAACTCCGGGGCCGGCACCGCCACCTTCCAGGCGGCCTGGCTGCTCAACGGCGGCCAGAAGTCCGACATGGACCGCCTCCAGGACCACCACCTCCAGTGGATGGCGCGCCTCGACGCGATCGAGGAGGTCGACGGCCATCTGCTCGTCCACTCCGACACGACCGCCTATCTCGACTACGGCGACTCGATCGAGGCCGTCAACGACAACGTCCGCGAGGCCCTCACCCGCAACGACGCGGACGAGGTGTGGGATCTCTTCCGCAAGTTCACCAAGCGCTTCTCCTTCCGCGACGAGGGCGGCGCCGACGCCGTCCGCGCCCTCCTCGATACGTACGGGGGCACCCTGATCGTTCACGGGCACAGCCCGATTCCCTATCTGCTGGGCGAAGTCGGCTCCGAGGACCCCGACGACGACACCGGCCCGAACGTCAAGGGACCGCACATCTACGCGGAGGGACTCGCCATCGCGATGGACGGCGGAGTGACCATGGCCGGAAAGCTGCTGGTCCAGCAGCTGCCCATGGATAATCGGACGTCCACCGGGCAGGCGACCGGCATGGAGGACTGATCGCCGGCGGCACGGGCGCGGGTCCAATTTCCGCAAACCCCCTGTCACCTTGAGCCGTCGCCGCTCTACCATCGGCTTATCCGTAGCAGGCTCCCCTCCGTTTCTGCCCGACGGCTCGTTGGCATGCGAGCCCCAAGCCCTACGGAGCATCGGGGGATGCACATGAACAGCGTTCCGCAGCACCTGCACAGTGAGGACCGCCAGGAGTACGAGCGGATCCTCGACGAGGCGCTGCGCTCCGCCCCACACCACCCGGAACTGGCCGGTGCTGGCCGGCGCCTCAACCCGGAACAGCTGCGCACGATGGCGCTGGGCGCCACCGCGTTCATCACGGCCGCCGCGGCGACCGAGTACCAGCACTACGTGAAGGTCCGCGAGGAACTGCGCCACCCGGCGCCGTCCTCCTCTGCCCGCGAGTCCGGGGACACCGCGAGCGGGGGTGCGGGGATCGCGGCCGGCCTGGGGGAGGTCGCCGTCGAGCCCGCCGGGGCGGGGGCCGTCGCCGTCGCCGCCGTCCTCACGCCGGTCCTCGCCGGGACCGCCGCGGTGATCTTCCTGCTCGTCGGCTACCTCCTCAAGGCGCTCGACCCGGCCCCGGCGTTCGCCGACGCGCTGGTCACGGCGGGCTGGGTGTTCGGGGTGGTCACGGCGCTGGCGATCCTCGTCGCCACCGTCGGGCTGCTGCTCACCGCGCTGCGCAACCGGCCCGCGCTGGAGGCGGGGCCGTACAACGAACAGGCGGAGGAGGTCGAGCGGGCCCGGGAGGCCTGGCGGACCGCCCTGCTGGAGCGCGGCTTCCTGCCGTACTTCCGCGAGGCACGCGCCGAACAAGGCCCGACGGCGACAACGGTCCCCCGCACCCCTCCACCGAGCCGCCTCCCGAACCTCGGCTACGACCGCCCCGGCTTCACCAGCCCCGACGACGGCCCCGACCCCGGCCACCGCCCACGCTTCTCCAGCCCGGACTACACCAGCCCGGACTTCGGCGGCCCGGACAACCAGCCGGACTAGCCCGCCGACCGCAACCCCCCGATGGCTCCCGGTCCGCGTCCCCCTCGCAGGAGGCGCGGACCGGGAGTTCACAGCACCCTCAGTCCGCGATCGGCGGTTACACCCGGTTGCCGGCCGCCGTGAACTCCTTCGACTTCTGGGCCATGCCCTACGGAAGGGCGATGATCGCGATGCTCTCCGGCTGGGCCACAGCCAGGCGAGTGCCATCCGGGTGCAGGGCGGCAACGGGCGTCGGAATGTGCGTGACCCCGTAGCTGCCGTCTCTCTGGGGCACCTTCACGGTGGGCCATTCCGCCACCACAGCACCCGTCGTGACGTCGATCAGCCGTGGGTGCCCGTACAGCGAGACGACCGAGTCGCCCCGCGCGATCAGGGTGCCGATGGGGAAATCGACCGTGTTGCGATGGATCCACCGCCCTGCGGAGAGCGACCACACACCCAACTGCCGTGGGCCCAGGGCAGGCGTCTCCTTGCCGTCGCGAAACTCCCCGCCGGTCGCCACGGCCAGGCGGTCGGCATCGAGCCAGCAGGCTGAGACGACCTCCTCGTCGATGCCCGGGTTCGAGGGCAGCACGCCACGGCCGTCGAGCACAGCGGGATCCGCCAACGCGCCGGCCAGGTCGAAGACTTCGACGATCCCGTAGGGATGCCACAGCCAGCCGGCCGACAGCAGGTGTGTCCCGCCCGGGCTCACCGCCAGCCGTGAGTGGAAGACGTCCTTCGGCTGACGTTCGCCATCGGTGAGCCACTCTCCCGACTCCGCGTCCTCGATCTCAAGGACGTTGTAGTCGTCCGGGCAGTGGACCAGAACCTCACGGCCGTCCGGCAACATCCCGAGCGCAACCGGATAGTCGAAGACTTCGGCCTGGTAGTAGCTGCGGTTCAGCTCACGGACGAACTGGTCACCATCGAGCAGCAGCGCCTTCGTACCACGCTCGGTATAGACCACGGAGTAGCGACCGGACGGGGAGACGACGCTCCGGTCGAAGGAAAACCCATGGACGATCGGGGCAGGCCGCTCCACGCCGTCAGGACCCCATCGGCGACCGCCGCCCACCGCATCGACCAGATCATCGCCGTCCCACGCCAGCGACTCCGCCTCGGCCGTCACCTTCAGAACGATCACGAATCCCCCGCCCCCATCTCATTCCCGAACGCACGATGGCGCCGGCCCGAAGGCCCCCGGCCCCGGGCCAGCGCCAATCTACCGACCTCAGTCCGCCAGCGGCAGGTACACGCGATTGCCGCTCGCCGCGAACTCCTTCGACTTCTGGGCCATGCCCGCCTCGATGTCGGCGCGGCTGCCGCCGTGTTCACGGCGGATGTCCTGCGAGATCTTCATCGAGCAGAATTTCGGGCCGCACATGGAGCAGAAGTGGGCCGTCTTGGCCGGCTCCGCCGGGAGGGTCTCGTCGTGGAAGGCGCGGGCCGTGTCGGGGTCGAGGGCCAGGTTGAACTGGTCCTCCCAGCGGAACTCGAAGCGCGCGTCGGAGAGGGCGTCGTCCCAGTCCTGCGCGCCGGGGTGGCCCTTGGCGAGGTCGGCGGCGTGGGCGGCGATCTTGTAGGTGATGACGCCGGTCTTGACGTCGTCGCGGTTGGGCAGGCCGAGGTGCTCCTTCGGCGTGACGTAGCAGAGCATCGCCGTCCCCCACCAGGCGATCATCGCGGCGCCGATCCCGGAGGTGATGTGGTCGTACGCGGGCGCGACGTCGGTCGTCAGCGGGCCGAGCGTGTAGAACGGCGCCTCCTCGCAGATCTCCTGCTGGAGGTCGATGTTCTCCTTGATCTTGTGCATCGGGACATGCCCGGGGCCCTCGATCATCGTCTGTACGTCGTGGCGCTTGGCGATCCGGTTGAGTTCCCCGAGCGTGCGCAGCTCAGCGAACTGCGCCTCGTCGTTGGCGTCCGCGATGGAGCCGGGCCGCAGGCCGTCGCCCAGCGAGTACGTGACGTCGTACGCGGCGAGGATCTCGCAGAGTTCCTCGAAGTTCTCGTACAGGAACGACTCCTTGTGGTGCGCGAGGCACCAGGCCGCCATGATCGAGCCGCCGCGCGAGACGATGCCGGTCTTGCGGTTCGCGGTGAGCGGGACGAACGGCAGCCGCACGCCCGCGTGGACCGTCATGTAGTCCACGCCCTGCTCGGCCTGTTCGATCACCGTGTCCTTGTAGATCTCCCAGGTCAGCTCCTCGGCCCGGCCGTCGACCTTCTCCAGCGCCTGGTAGAGCGGCACCGTGCCGATGGGGACGGGGGAGTTGCGCAGCACCCACTCCCGGGTGGTGTGGATGTTGCGGCCGGTCGAGAGGTCCATGACCGTGTCGGCGCCCCAGCGGGTCGCCCAGGTCATCTTCTCGACCTCCTCCTCGATGGAGGACGTCACCGCCGAGTTCCCGATGTTCGCGTTGACCTTCACCAGGAACCGCTTCCCGATGATCATCGGCTCGATCTCGGGGTGGTTGACGTTGGCCGGCAGGACGGCCCGCCCCGCCGCGATCTCCTCGCGGACGACCTCGGGGTCGACGTTCTCCCGGATCGCCACGTACTCCATCTCCGGCGTGACCTCGCCCCGGCGCGCGTACGCCAATTGCGTCACCGCACGCCCGTCCCGGCTGCGGCGCGGCAGCCGCGGGCGGCCCGGGAAGACCGCGTCCAGGTTCCGCAGGCCGCCGCGCGGCGAGGTGTGCTTGATCCCGTCGTCCTCGGGGCGGACCGGACGGCCCGCGTACTCCTCGGTGTCGCCCCGGGCGACGATCCAGTTCTCCCGCAGGGGGGACAGGCCCCGGCGGACGTCCGTCTGCTCGGACGGGTCGGTGTACGGGCCCGAGGTGTCGTACAGGGTGACCGACTGCCCGTTGGTCAGGTGCACCTGACGGACCGGCACCCGCAGATCGGGGCGCGAGCCCTCGACGTACGCCTTGTGCCAGCCGATGGACTTCCCGGCCTCCTGGTCAGCCGCGTCCGTGCTGGCCGCGTTCTGCGTGGAGGCAGGCGTGCGTGCGTCCTTGATGGTCATGAGACCTACTCCCTACGCCGGCATTACCCGGTAACAGGTTCAGCGGTCGACGCAGCCGCTTCCGTCTGCCGATGTTTCATGTGAAACATCACTCGAACTCGGTGACGTTTCACGTGAAACACCGCGAAGACGAAGGTCAGCGCCCTCTCAGCCCGGTGCTCCGAGCTCCCGCGTGTGCAAAGGTGCCTCCACGCTAGCGGTATTTGTGGCGCGGTGAACAGTGGGCCTCTGCCGTTCTTGCGATGATCGGTCGGTGACCACGACACCCCGCTCCCCGTTCCCCCCGCCTCCCGAGCCGTCCCGGGACGGGTACGGGGGTGAGGGCGCGGGCCCTGCCGACGGCTCCGCGTCGAGGCTGGGCCCCGGTCCCGCGCCGGGTGAGGGCGGCGGCGTTCCCGAACGCGGCCCCGCGCCCTCCGGCAACCGCCCCGGCAACCGGCTCGGCTCACTCCAGCGCCGGGGCGCGGCCCCCAGGCCGCCGGACTTCCGGCGTACGGGGGAGCAGGGCCCCGGCACCACCCCGCCCCAGGGTTACGGCTACGGCGTCGGCCCGAGCCTGCGCCCCGAGGACACGGGGCCCACGCCGCAGGTGGGGCGCCCGGGGCACGAGAGCGGTCCGGTGCCGAGGGTGCCGACGCACGACAGCGGGCCCGTGCCGCAGGTGGGCGGGCCCGGTCCTCGGATGTCCCCGTACGGCAGCGGGCCCGTACCCGAGGCCGGCAGGAGCGGTCCTGGCCCTCGGACGCCTCCGCACGACAGCGGGCCTGTGCCCCAGGTCTCGCCGTACGACAGCGGGCCCGTGCCGCAGATGTCCGCGCACGACAGCGGGCCTGTCCCCCGCGTTCCCGGGCACGAGGGCCACGCCCACCAGGGCGGGCAGCACAGCACAGGGCCTGGCTCCGACGAACACTCCCACGGCGGCCCTCCCGATGCCGGGCACGGCGGTGGGCACGGTGACGCGCACGGCGGTGGGCACGGCGGGGGCCATGGCGGCGGCCACTCGCACAGTCACAGCCATGGCCCCGCCGCCCCCGTCTCCCGGCACCTCCGCAAGGTCATCGGCGCGATCCTGATCCCCTTCGCCGCGGCCGTGGTCGTGGGGCTCGCGGTGCTGTGGCCCGGTGGCGCTCCGCCGCACGAGCGGACCGGGGTCGGGTTCGACCGGCAGACGCAGCAGGCGACGGTCACGAAGGTCGAGAAGCTGAGCTGCGCGTCCGTCAACGCGTCGGGGGTGCCGCCGACCGGTGACACCTCGACCGCCGAGGGGTCCTCGGCGGTGCAGCAGGCGGGCGGGACCTGCAAGCGGGCGACGATCCGGGTGGACACGGGCAGCGACAAGGGCCGGACGTTCGCGGAGATCATCCAGCCCGACCAGTCGCGGCAGCTGAAGCAGGGTCAGAAGGTCGTCGTCGCGTACGAGCCGTCCGCGCCGAAGGACCTCCAGTACTCCGTCGCGGACATCAACCGGCGCTTCCCGATGGCGCTGCTCGCCGGGATCTTCGCGATCGCGGTCGTGGTCGTCGGACGGCTGCGCGGCGTCATGGCGCTGGTCGCGCTGGCGATCAGCTTCATGATCCTGAACTTCTTCATCCTGCCGGCGATCCTCCAGGGCTCGAACCCGCTGGTCGTGGCCGTGGTCGGGGCCAGCGCGATCATGCTGATCGCCCTCTATCTGTGCCACGGCCTCTCGGCACGGACCTCCGTCGCCGTCCTCGGCACGCTGATCTCGCTGCTGCTGATCGGCGTCCTCGGCTCGCTGTTCAACAGCTGGGCCGCGCTCACGGGCAACACGGACGACAACACCGGCCTCATCCACGGCCTGTACCCGTCGATCGACATGAGCGGCCTGCTCCTCGCGGGCATCATCATCGGCTCGCTGGGTGTCCTGGACGACGTGACGGTCACGCAGACGTCGGCGGTCTGGGAACTCCACGAGGCGAACCCCGCGATGGGCTGGCGCGGCCTGTACCGGGCTGGCATCCGCATCGGCCGCGACCACATCGCCTCGGTCGTCAACACCCTCGTCCTCGCGTACGCGGGCGCCGCCCTCCCCCTGCTGCTCCTCTTCTCCATCGCCGACAGCGGCGTCGGCACGGTGGCCAACAGCGAACTGGTGGCGGAGGAGATCGTCCGCACCCTGGTCGGCTCGATCGGCCTGGTCGCCTCGGTCCCGGTCACCACGGCCCTGGCGGCCCTGGTCGTCTCGGCGGACCGCCCGGACGCGAAGACGCCCGCGACGGCGGCACCACAGGGCACGTCTCCCGCACCGGCAAAGGCTCCCGCACCGGCGAAGGGTGGCCGGCGCCGCCGCAAGCACTGACGGCGCGCTGCGGGCGGTGGGCAGTCGGGCGTATCAGCATCCTCAATCCGCGTACGCCCACCGCCCGCATCCCACCGCCCACAGCAGTTGCAGAACCGTTCCTGCACCTCAGTCAGAAGCGCTGAAGCGTTTCCCCCAACCCCTTCGCGCGGCCACCCTCACCCCGCGCTCTCCTCCGCCAGGATCCGCCCCAGCGCCTCGTCCAGATGCGCATCGAAGTCCGCGAACGCGCCCTCCTGGCCCAGCGGGACCACCCGGTCCGTGCGGTCGAGGAAGGCGATCAGGGGGGCCGCCGAGGAGCGGAAGACGGCCTGGTCGGCGCCCACCTGGAGGCGGATGAGGACCTCGCCGAGGGACTCGGGGTCCGTGGGGGCGACCCGGACATCGCCCTCGCCGCAGGGGCGCCCCACGCCGTCGACGAGGAGTTCGCGGCCGAACGTCCAGGTCACCGGCGCGTCCCCGGGAAGATGGAAGGTGAGCCGGACGGCGTACGGGTCGTCCGACTCGTACTCCAGCTCCACCGGGATCCGGAAGGAGAGCTCCTCGGAGACGAGGAAACTCATCATGACCTCTGCCTGAACTGTCTGTACGGACTCGCGCATCGCCTTACCCCGTCTGTGCCGTCGACTGGCCGGGAATGTACCTATGACTCCAACGCATCTTGCTGAACGTGCACACGGCGTCACAAGCAGTAATTTTTCAGATGCTGATAGAGAGCGCGAGCGCCCCCACCGCACGCCCCACCTCACGCTCCAGCAGCCGCACGGCGGGCAGCAGCCGCTCGGCCTGCCGCACCGGCAGGGACAGCGCGACGGTCGCGGCGGTCGCCCCCACGGTGATCGGCAGGGCCGCGCAGACCGTCCCCAGCAGATACTCCTGACGCTCGGTCACCGCCTCGCGCCGCGCCCCGGAGAGCCGGCGCAGCAGACTGTGGCTGTCGCGGACGGTGTACGGCGTGAGGGCGCTCGCGGGATACCGGTCGAGATGATCGCGCCTGGCCCCGTCGTCGAGCTGCGCCAGCAGGCACTTCCCGATCGCGTGCGCGTGCCCGGTCTCCCGGAAGTCGGCCCACTGCTCGACCGCGGGCGACTCCGGCGTGTCGGCGACGTACAGCGTCTCGATCTCGCCGTCGCGGTACACGGCGTAGTAGACGGGCGCCCCGACGGCGTCCCGCCACTGCGCGAGCGTGTCGACGAGTGTGCTGCGACGTTTCTGCGCGGCCCCCGCCGAGGCCAGCCGCTCGGCCGCCTCGCCGAGGAAGAACAGGCCCTTGTCGCGCCGTAGATAGCCCTCGTGGACGAGGGTGCGCAGCAGGTGGTAGGCGGTGGGGAGGGCGAGGCCCGTCTCCCGGGCGAGCTGCTTGGCGGGAGCGCCGTACGCGTGTCCCGCGACGCTCTCCAGGAGGCGCATCGCGCGCTGGACCGAGCCGATGAGGGTGGCCGTGGAGTGCGGCTGAGCGGGGACGGCCGCGGGGGCGGCCCGTGGTC
>NZ_LIRL01000258.1 GCF_001419795.1 Streptomyces niveiscabiei | reverse complement strand
CGATCGCGCCGGGGGGAGGGAGCCGCACGCGGGGAGGGCCGACCGGGGGTGTCCGGCGGGGGACGCCGGGTTCCTGGGCAGCCGGATGCGTGTGCCGGTCACCCTTCTCCTGGCCCCGCGCCCCTCCCTCCGGGCCTCACCCCTCCTTCGGCCTGCGCCGCAGCAGGTACGTGTCCATGATCCAGCCCTTCCGCTCGCGCGCCTCGGCCCGCACCTCCTCGATCCGGGGGCCTGCCTCCGCGATCGGCCCCGAGACGAGGATCTCGTCCGGTGTGCCGATGTACGCGCCCCAATAGATGTGCACGTCCTCCCCCGCGAGCCCCCGGAACGCCTGGTGCGCGTCCAGCATCACCACCACGTCGTCCACCCCCTCCGGGAACCCCGCCGCGAGCCGCCGACCGGTCGTGATCTGGACCGGCCGCGCGACCCGGTTCAGCCCCGTGCGGTGCCGGGCGACCAGCGCGGAGACACTGCTGACACCCGGGACCACGTCGTACGTGAAGTCGACGTTCCCCCGCGCGAGGACCTCGTCCAGGATCGCGATCGTGCTGTCGTACAGCGCGGGGTCGCCCCAGACCAGGAACGCGCCGGTCTCCCCGCCGGTGAGCTCGTCGGTGATCAGCCGCTCGTAGATGTCCGCGCGGGCGCTGCGCCAGTCGCCGACGGCGGGGGAGTACGCGGTGCCGCCCGCCGTGCGGTCCCGCTCCGGGTCGCGGGCCTCGACGACCCGGTACGTCCCCTCTGGCACATGCGCCCTCAGCATCTCCCTGCGCAGGTCCGTGAGGTCGCTCTTCGCCTCGCCCTTGTCCAGGACGAAGAACACGTCCGCCTCCCGCATCGACCTGACCGCCTGGAGGGTCAGGTGTTCCGGGTCGCCCGCGCCGATACCGATGACATGAATCCTTCGCACACCCCCGAGTCTGCCGTACGGCACTGACAACGCGGTCGGCGCGGTGACGGTGCGTGCCGGTCAGCGCAGCCTCGGTGCCCGCGCCGCCGGGTCCACGGGCCGTCCGCCGACCTCGTCCGCCAGGGCCCGCGCCCAGGCCACGACGCCGGGGAGATCCATGCCGTACGCCGTCCCCGGCCACCGCTCGATCTCGTCCGCCCCGCGCCGCAGGAGCCGTACGCCGCCGGTCTCGTTGCCCCGCGCCGCGTGCGTCAGCCCCACGGCGAGCTGTGCGAGCGCCCGCCACAGGGGGCGCTCCTCCTCGGGGCCGGTCTTCCAGGCGTCCTCGAAGACCTCGTGGGCGTGGAAGGGCTTGCCGGCGTCGAACAGCGCCTGCGCCTCGGCCACCGTCTCCGCCGGGCTCCGCACGATCCCCTCTGGCTGCCTGGGCACCCCCGCCTCCCCGTACGGCAGAGGCCGCCCCAGCCCGTCCCTGGGCCGCGCGCTCCTCGCCCGCCCCGCACTGTCCCTGTCCCGCGCCTGAGCCATACCCCGATTGTCCCGCCTTCGGAGCGGTACCCCGGGTGGGGTAGAGTTCTGTTCGCGCGATCGCACACTCGTGGGCCGCGCATCGGGACGTGGCGCAGCTTGGTAGCGCACTTGACTGGGGGTCAAGGGGTCGCAGGTTCAAATCCTGTCGTCCCGACTTTACGGAGTCGCGGGTCAGGGGCCTTGCCGGAGAGATCCGGTAAGGCCCCTGGTCGTTTTCGGTGTCGGTCAGCGGCTGAAGCCGGCGGTCAGGCCGCTCAGCAGCTGACGGCGGCCGAACACGTACAGGATGATCAGGGGCAGGGTCGTGAGGACGACGGCGGCCAGGAGGGCGGGGACGTTGACCCCGTACTCGCCCTGGAAGGTCCACAGGGCGAGCGGCAGGGTCCGCTGGGACGGGCTCTGGGTGAGGATCAGGGGCAGCAGGAACCCGTTCCAGATGGTCAGCGCGTTGAAGATGGTCACGGTGAGGATGGCCGGGCGGGTGAGCGGCGCGGCCAGGCGCCACAGGGTCCCCCACTCGGTGGCGCCGTCCACCCGCATCGAGTCGAACAGCTCCTTGGGGACGTCGCGGATGAAGTTGGCGAGGATCAGCACGGACAGCGGGATGGCGAAGGCGATCGACGGGAGGATCAGCGCCAGCAGGCTGTCGTACAGCTGAAGCTTGATGATGATCAGGTAGACCGGGATCACGGTCGCCTGGAGCGGGATGGCGAGGCCCATGAGGAACAGGCCGTTCACCACGCGCAGGAACCGCATGCGCCAGCCGCGCACGATGGCGTAGGCGGCCATGAAGGAGACGGCGACCGCCGGCACCACCGCGCCGACGGTGACCACGACGCTGTTCCAGAGGTAGCTGACGAAGTCGGACTCGAAGACCAGCTGGTAGTTGTCCAGCGTGGGGTCGGTCGGCGGCGCCAGCGGGTTGCTCGCGTAGTAGGTGCTCTGCTCCTTGAGGCTGGTGATGAGGATCCAGTACAGGGGGATGACGACGACGGCCAGCCAGAGCCATCCGGCCAGTCCGCCCAGCCAGTTGCGCCGCCCGGCGGTCGTCCCGCGACGGTGCCCCCGCTCCCGGCGGGGCGTCTTCTGCGGCTGCGGTTTGGTCAGCGTGGTGGTCATGTCACACCCCTTCGAGCTGGCTCTCGCCGGCGTCCCGGCCGCCGAGCCGGCGCAGCAGCAGGGCGAGGGCGAGGCCCACCAGGACGAGGATGACCGCGATGGCGCTGGCCGGCCCCATCAGGCTGGCCTGGAAGCCCCGCTTGTACATGTCCAGCGCGAGGACCCGGGTGGCGTCCGACGGGCCGCCCTCGGTGAGGACGAAGATGAGGTCGAAGAAGGTGAGCGAGCCGACCACCATCAGCGTCGACGAGGTGATGATGGTGTATTTGAGCTGGGGCAGCGTGATGCTGAAGAACTGGCGGACCTGCCCGGCGCCGTCCAGTTGCGCGGCCTCGTACAGGGACCGCGGGATCTGCTGGACGCCCCCCTGGTAGATCAGCGAGTGGAACGGCACGAACTGCCAGGAGACCACGAAGACGACGACGCCGAAGGCGAGCCAGGGACGCCCCAGCCAGTCCTTGCTGAGCCACTCGACCCCGAGCCCCGCGCCCAGCCCGAAGTTGGGGTCCAGCAGCGCCTTGTACGCGACCGCGATCGCCGCGGAGCTGAGCAGGAGCGGGACGAAGTAGATCAGGCTCAGCACCGCACGGTAGCGCTGGCGGCCCGCCAGGAACGTGCCGAGGAGGATGCTCGCCGGGGTCTGGACCGCCCAGGACACGGCCATCACCAGGAACGTCACCCACAGGGCGTGCGGCAGCCCGGGGTTGGTGAGCACCGCACGCCAACTGGTCAGCCCGGACGGGTGGATGGCGCCGATCCCGTCCCACGTCGTGAAGCTCAGCGCGAAGACGCCGACGAGCGGGACGACGGCGAAGCCGACGAAGAACAGCAGCGCCGGCACGGCCAGCCAGGGCAGGACGCTGTGCCGGCCCTCGCGCCCCGCCGGGTTCGTGAGTGCGCTCACGTGCCGATGACCTTGTTGAGATTGTCGGCGAACTGCTGGGGCGATATGGACAGTTGGAACAGCTTGGTGATGTTGTCCAGCAGCGCTTCGGCGGCTGTCGGGCTGAGCGCCTGGTCCCAGGACTGGCTGAACGACTTCGCGTTGCTCGCGATGCCGTACACGAACTCCAGGAACTCGGAGCTCTTGGAGCCGGACAGCAGTTTCTGCGAGTCCTTGCGGATCGGTACCGCCCCGGTGTCGATCCACTCCGCCACCTCCTCGTCCGTGAGGACGCCGGTGGCGAAGAACTTCTTCGCGATCTCCTTCTGCTCCGCGCTGGCCTTCGAGGAGATGGACAGGTACTGGGCCGGGTTGCCGACGGAGTTGCTCGGATCGCCCTTGCCGCCTTCGACGGGCGGGAAGTTCATGAAACCGAGGCCGCCGCTGGAGACGAAGTCCTTGCCCTCGGCCTGCTGGATGCCGTACGACCAGGTGCCGTGCAGCATCATCGCGGCCCTGCCGGTGTACAGCAGCGCCTGGTCGGCGTTGGAGTCCGCGGTGATCGAGGAGAAGCCCTTGATGAATCCGCCCGCCTTGACGAGGTCCTGCACCTTGGTCAGTGCCTCGATGGCGGCCGGGTGGGACCAGGCGTCCTTCTTGCCGTCGTAGGCGGCCTGGAACACCTCGGGGCCGCCGATGCGGTCGAACAGGAACTCCAGCCACATCATGTTCGTCCACCGGGACTGGCCGCCGAGGGCGAAGGGGGCTATGCCCTTCGCGTTGAACCGGGGCACCAGGGCCATGATGTCGCCCCACGACTGGGGCGGCTGGACGCCGACGTCGGCGAAGACCTTCTTGTTGTAGAACAGGACGATCGGCTCCACGCTCTCGGTCGGCACCGCGTAGATCTTGCCGTCGACGGTCGCCGGGCCGAACGAGTTCGGGAAGAGCCGGTTCTTCAGGTCGGGGTGTTCGGCGAACCACGGGGTGAGGTCGTCGACCTGGCCGGCCTTCACGTAGGTGCGCAGGGTGCCGCCGCCCCATCCCCAGACGATCGTGGGCGCCTTCCCGGCGCCGATGGCGGTCTTGATCCTCGTCTTGAAGGCGTCGTTCTCGAAGGTGGTGACTTCGATCTTGCCCTTGGGGTTGGCCTTGTTGAACCGCTCGACCGCACCGGTTCTGACGCCTTCCTGAGGCTGGCCGCTCAGGTGCCAGTACGTGGCCGTTCCGGCGTCGCCGCCGGGGCCGGACGAGCCGCAGGCCGCGAGGGCCGCGGAGGCCGGCACGGCGGCGGCTAAGCCGAGGAGGGTACGTCGGGAGAGCGCCATATTCATCTCCACAGTGGTGAAAGGTTTTCGAAAAAGCCTTCTCCGAGCTCCGTTCGTGCAAATTAAGTTTCGAACTGACGCCCTGTCAAGGTGCGTGCAGCCACGTTGTCGTGATGTGGACAGCCCCGTAATATCAGGCGGGAAAGCCCCTCAAGGAACCCCGACAGGACCGAAACGATTTCGAAAACGACTGGTCAGGGACAGGGTCGGTGGACGTACAGCTGGGAGGAACCGATGCGTCCGAACGCCAGGCGCACCACCTTGGCCGACATCGCCCAGGCGGCGGGAGTCTCCGTCGCGACCGTGTCCAAAGTGGTCAACGGCCGTGGTGACGTGGCGCCGCACACCCGCAGCCGGGTGCAGGAACTGCTGCGTCAGCACGACTACCTCGCGCCCGTGTTCCGTCACACCGAGGCCGTCGAGACCCCGACCGTCGAGGTGCAGTTCCAGGGCCGCCTCAAGTCGTACGTGGCCGAGACCCTCGAAGGCATCATCGACTCCGCCGCCGAATCGGGGGCCTCGGTGGTGATCAGCAAGGCGTCCCATGCCCCGCACTGGGCCCGGGACCTGGTCTCGGCCGGGCGCCGTGCCGTCATCGCGGTCACCAGCGTGTACACCACGGCGCACGTGAACGAACTGGCCCGGTTCGGGCTGCCGTTGGTCGTGCTGGACCCCCTGCACCTGCCGGACAGCCGCGTCCACAGCGTCGGGTCGACCAACTTCGGCGGCGGCCTCGCCGCGACCCGGCACCTGCTCTCCCTGGGGCACCGCCGCGTCGCCTACGTCGGCGGACCGGCCATGGCCGTGTCCAACCAGGCACGCGTGCACGGCTACCGCGCCGCCATGGAGGAGGAGGGGGTCCAGGTGCCCGACGCCTACGTCCGGCCCGGAGAGTTCACGTACGAGGCCGGGCTGCTCGGCGCCACCGCGCTCCTGTGCCTGCGGGAGCCGCCGACGGCCGTCTTCGCGGGCAACGACGAGATCGCCGTCGGGGTCATCGAGGCCGCCCGCACCCGGGGCCTGCGCGTCCCCGAGGACCTGAGCGTGGTCGGCTTCGACGACACGAGCATCGCCCAGATGGCCTCGCCGCCCCTGACCACGGTCCGCCAGCCGCTGCGGGAGATGGGCGGCGCCGCCCTGCGGACCGTCCTCCGGCTGGCCAACGGGGAGAAGGTCGAGTCCCACCACGTCGAACTCGCCACCGAACTCGTGGTCCGCGCCTCGACGGCGCCGCCCCGCGAAACGACTGCGGCGCGCAGGCAGCCGCAGGTGTCCGGATAGGCTCCCCGGATGAACGAGAATCCTCCCCCCTGTCCGACGTGCTCGTGCGAGTACACCTACGAGATGAACGCCCTGATCGTGTGCCCGGAGTGCGGGCACGAGTGGGTGCCCGGCGAGGCGCCCGCCGTCGCCGCGGAGAGTGAGCGGGTCGTCAAGGACTCCGTCGGGAACGTGCTGCGGGACGGGGACGCCGTCGTGGTGGTGAAGGCGCTGAAGGTGAAGGGGAGCCCCTCGGGGATCAAGGCCGGGACCAAGGTGCGCGGGATCCGGCTGGTGGACGGCGTGGACGGGCACGACATCGACTGCCGGATCGACGGGTTCGGGGCGATGCAGCTGAAGTCGAGCGTGGTGCGGAAGGCCTAGGGGCCGGCCCTGGCGGGCCCCGGCACCCGGATGATGCGGAATTGCTAAATTTCGCAAGTCGTTAGATGCTGTATTCGCTGTGCTCGCAGGTTGCCGCGAGCACAGCGTCTTCGTGTCCGAACGCCGCCGGGGCACCGATCAGGGGAAGGCGCCTGTGTCCGCACCGCTGTACCGGGGAGCCCTCGCACGGCTCGCCGCACTGCTGCCCTCGCGTACGGACCTGGAGCAGATACGCCGCGACCCGCGCCGTGACCTTCTCGCCGGGCTGACCGTCGCCGTCGTCGCCCTGCCCCTCGCCCTCGGGTTCGGCGTCTCCTCCGGGCTCGGCGCCGAGGCGGGGCTCGCTACGGCGGTCGTCGCGGGCACGCTGGCCGCGGTGTTCGGCGGCTCGAACCTCCAGGTGTCGGGGCCGACCGGGGCGATGACGGTCGTGCTGGTGCCGATCGTCGGCGCGTACGGGCCGGGCGGCGTCCTCACGGTCGGGCTGATGGCTGGCGTGATGCTGGTCGTGCTGGCGGGGCTGCGGGCGGGCCGGTACATGCGGTACATCCCCGCGCCCGTGGTCGAGGGGTTCACGCTCGGGATCGCCTGCGTGATCGGCCTCCAGCAGATACCCAACGCGCTGGGCGTACCCAAACCGGACGGCGACCGCGTCCTCGTCGTCGCCTGGCGCGCGGCCGAGGAGTTCGCGAAGGCGCCGAACTGGACCGCGCTGGGCCTGGCCGCAGCCGTCGCCGCCCTGATGCTCGCCGGCGCCCGGTGGCGGCCCACCGTCCCGTTCTCCCTCCTCGCCGTCGCCGCCGCGACCGCCGTCGCCCAGCTCGCCCACCTCGACGCGGCGAAGCCGATCGGCGACCTGCCCGCCGGGCTCCCCGCGCCGTCGCTGGCGTTCCTCGACCCCGGCGCGCTCGGCACCCTGCTCGCCCCGGCCGTCGCGGTCGCGGCGCTGGCCGCGCTGGAGTCGCTGCTGTCGGCGTCCGTCGCGGACGGCATGACCGTGGGCCAACAGCACGACCCGGACCGGGAGTTGTTCGGCCAGGGCCTCGCGAACATCGCCGCCCCGCTGTTCGGCGGGGTCCCCGCGACCGGGGCCATCGCCCGCACGGCCGTCAACGTCCGCACCGGCGCCGCCTCCCGGCTCGCCGCCCTCACCCACGCGGCCGTCCTCGCGCTCATCGTCTTCGCCGCCGCACCCCTCGTCTCCAAGATCCCTCTCGCGGCCCTCGCCGGGGTCCTGCTGGCGACCGCGATCCGCATGGTCGAGGTCGGCTCCCTCAAGGCGATGGCCCGGGCGACCCGTTCGGACGCCGCGATACTCGTCCTGACCGCCGCCGCGACCCTCGCCGCGTGGGGCGCGCCGGTACGCCTCGACGTCATCCGGACGGCGATCCTCAGCAACCGGACCGTGCCCGGCGAGCAGGGCGACGGCGCCGTCTGGGACACCGACCGGATCGTCTCCGCGCTGACACCGTACGGCCTCGACGCCGTCGTCGCGGAACTGCGCTCCGGCGTCGGACAGGAGCGCCCCGAGGGCCAGTTGTCGGCCGCCCGCGCCTGGCTGTACGTCCTCTCGCCGGAGGACGAGGTCGACGACCACCTGGACCGGTTGCGGCTGGGCCGCTCCCGGATCTTCGGCCGGTTCCCCGCCCGTGTCCCGCCCTCCCGGGCCGAGGCCGTCTTCCGGTACTTCCAGGACACCCCGAGCGCCGCCACCACCGGCCCGCGCCGCGACCACGAAACCCTCCTCACCCTCGCCGCCACCTCCGCCGAAGGCCCCACCGCCGTCGCCTGGCTCGTCCGCTTCCTCCCCGGCGGCGACCTCGCAGGCGCCCACTTCCCCCAGGCCCACCACTACGCCTACGAGGCCGCCCGCCGCGCCCGCGTCCGCATCCTGCGCGACCGCACGATCCAGCCCGTCCCCGTCACACGGGACGCCCCACCAGCATCACCGGTGCCCCCGCCACCCGTGTGAGGAAAACGGTCGCCGAGTTCGGCCCCGCGAGCTTCACCTTCTTCCGCAACTCCTCCGGCTCCACCGCCGACCCCCGCTTCTTCACGGTCAGCACCCCCACCTCCCGCTCCCGCAGCAGGGCCCTCAACTTCTTGACGTTGAAGGGCAGTTGGTCGGTGATCTCGTAGGCGGACGCGTACGGCGTGGCCCGCAGCTCGTCGGACGTGACGTACGCGATCGTCTCGTCGATCAGCCCGCCCCCGTCGAGCCCGGCGGCGACATCCGCGACCAGGTGCGCGCGGATGACGGCGCCGTCGGGCTCGTACAGGTAACGCCCCACAGGCCGTACGGGCGGATTCGGCAGCCCGGCGCCCAGCAGCGTGTCCCCCTCGGGTAGCAGGGTGGCCCGTACCGCTCCGGGGGTAGTACCGAACCACACCACCGCCTCCTTCACGTCCCCGCCGTCCGAGATCCACTCCGCCTCGGCGTCCTCGGGGATCGCCTCGTGGGGGACACCGGGCGCGATCTTCAGGGCGGCGACCCGGGCCGTGCGGGCCGCGCCGATGGCCCAGGACAGCGGCGGCGAGTACGCCTCGGGGTCGAAGATCCGCCCCCGCCCGCCACGCCGGGCGGGATCGACGAACACGGCGTCGTACGGGGCCGTATCGACGTCGGCGACGTCCGCCTCCCGCACCTCGATGAGCTCCGCGAGCCCGAGCGCCTCGGCGTTGGCGCGGGCGACGGCGACGGTGTACGGGTCCCGGTCGACGGCCAGCACCCTGATCCCGGCGCGCGCGAGCGCGATCGCGTCGCCGCCGATCCCGCAGCACAGGTCGACGAGCGAGGCCACCCCCAGTTCCTCGAACCGCCGCGCGCGGTACGCGGCGACGCTGGTCCGCGTGGCCTGCTCGACCCCGTTCGGGGTGAAGAACATCCGCCCGGCGTCCTCGCTCCCGAACTTCGCGGCGGCCCGCCCCCGCAGCCGGGCCTGTCCCAGCGCCGCGGACACCAGCTCCGCCGGGTACGTCCGGCGCAGCCGGGTGGCGACGGCCAGCTCGTCACCGGGGGAGGTCCCCGCCACTTCGTCCAGAAGAGCGCGGCCTTGGGGGGTGAGGAGGGGTGCGAGGTCGTTCACCGGGTCATTGTCCACGGCCCGCGCCGCCCCCTGTACGCCACCCGAAGGATCGCCGCACCCCACCGGCGGTGTCGGCCGCTCCCCGCCCTCCTCGGCTGTAAAGATCCCCGACCATGGAACAAGTGCGACAAAAACATAAAAAGCGTACGTCGCAGCTGAACCGGATCCGGGGCGGGGTGACCGTCCTCGCGGTCGCCGCCATCGCGTCCGGGTGCGCGCAGGGCGAGCGGCCGGCGGGGGAGACCCGGCCGGCGGCCGGTCAGGAGGCGGGCGCGGCCCCGGCCCGCCCGCCGATGTCGTCCGCCGAGAGGCTCCGCTCGGAGCAGGCGGCACGCGTCGCGGCGGCGAGGAAGTGGGGGCTGAAGAGGGTCCCGCTGACACCCCCGGCGCCGCCCGCGAAGAAGCCGGTGATCACGACGCGGGACGGCTTCGAGGTCGACGACCACGAGGAACTCGGCCTGCCGCCGGTCTTCACGACCATTCCCACCAAGGAGAAGGTCGTCTTCCTGACGATCGACGACGGCGCCGAGAAGGACCCCGCGTTCCTGCGGATGATGACCGAACTGAAGGTCCCGTACACCGCGTTCCTCTCCGACTACCTCGTCAAGGAGGACTACGGGTACTTCAAGAAGATGCAGGACGCGGGCGTCGTCCTGAACAACCACACCCTCCACCACCCGTACCTCCCCGGTATGTCGTACCAGCGGCAGAAGCGCGAGATCTGCGGCATGCAGGACGTCATCCAGAAGCGCTACGGCAAGCGCCCCCTCCTCTTCCGCCCCCCGTTCGGCAACTACAACCGCGACACCCTGCGCGCCGCGAAGGCGTGCGGCGTGAAGTACGCCCCACTCTGGGACGAGGAGGTCTTCGTCGACCACTGGGAGTACCGCGAGTGGGACCGCGACCTCCACCCCGGCGACATCGTCCTGAGCCACTTCCGGGGCCGGGACGACTGGAAGGGCACGATGCCCGACATGGTCCGCCGGTTCCTGAACATGGTCACCGAGAAGGGGTACGCCGTGGGACGCCTGGAGGACTACCTGTGAGAACGCGGGGGCTGGTGGCGGCCGTCCTGCTCGCGGCCCTGACACTCGTCACCGGCTGCGCACAGTCCGTCGACCCGATCGAACGCCTCGGCAAGAAGGCGGCGGAACGCGTCCACGGCTCCCACCCCTCCGGTGCGCAGCAGCCGGCGTACCGCCGCTGGGGGCTGCCGAGACCACTGGCTCCCGCCCCGAGGAGAACAGCGGGGTCCCCCGGAAGTACTACGGGTACGGGGGGTACTACGGGTACGACGAGCCCGCCCCGAACGCCCGCCACCGCTACCCCCGTACCCCCGGTCCTGGACCGCGTCCCCACCACGGACCCCGTCGTCTTCCTCACCTACGACGACGGCGCCGAACGCGACCCCCGCTTCATCGACATGGTCCGCGAACTCCGCCTCCCGGTCAGCATGTTCCTCACGGACAGCGTCGTGGGCCCCGGCTACGGCCACTTCGCGCGGCTGCGCTCCGTCGGCGCGAACCTCCAGAACCACACCCTCCACCACGCCGCCCTGCGCGGCCTGCCCTACGCGGGCCAGCGCGCGGAGATCTGCGGCCAGCAGGACAAGCTCAGGTCCCGCTTCGGCCTGCGCCCCCGCTTCTTCCGCCCGCCCTACGGCACGTACGACGCGACGACCCTGCGCGCGGCGGCCGACTGCGGCGTCTCCGCCGTCGTCCTCTGGCGCGCCGCCATGACCCCCGCAGGGCTCGCCTACCCGCGCGGCTCCCACCACCTCCTGCCCGGCGACATCGTCGCGATGGACTCCGACGAGGCGGGCGGCCCGACCCTCAGGGAGCGGACCGTGCGGGTGCTGCGGGAGGCGCAGGAGCGGGGGCTCACCGTAGGAAGACTTGAGGACTACCTGTAGGGAAAAACTCGGTCACCACGGCGCCGGAATTAGCAGTCCGCTTGACCGAGTGCTAATCGCGGTCATAGTCTCAGGTCTGGCACTCCCCACTGGAGAGTGCCAACAACGCGACGGGCAGGTCCGGCACCCGCGACGACGGATCCACCTGGTCGCCACCTCAGACAGTTAACCCCGTGAGATCTCCGAAGGGGGAGGTCGGATCGTGACGACCGCCAGCTCCAAGGTTGCCATCAAGCCGCTTGAGGACCGCATCGTGGTCCAGCCGCTCGACGCCGAGCAGACCACGGCCTCCGGCCTGGTCATCCCGGACACCGCGAAGGAGAAGCCCCAGGAGGGCGCCGTCCTCGCCGTGGGCCCGGGCCGGTTCGAGAACGGCGAGCGCCTGCCGCTCGACGTGAAGGTCGGCGACATCGTGCTGTACAGCAAGTACGGCGGCACCGAGGTCAAGTACAACGGTGACGAGTACCTCGTCCTCTCGGCTCGCGACGTGCTCGCGATCATCGAGAAGTAGCACGACCTCAGGTTTTTCCAGCTGCGCCCCTGGCCCCGCGATCCCTTGATGGAGCCGGGTGCCGGGGGCGCGGCGCTTTCTATACCCACAGATTTTCCGAGAGGGCACCCGCTGTCATGGCGAAGATCCTGAAGTTCGACGAGGACGCCCGTCGCGCCCTTGAGCGCGGCGTCAACAAACTGGCCGACACGGTCAAGGTGACGATCGGCCCCAAGGGCCGCAACGTCGTCATCGACAAGAAGTTCGGCGCCCCGACCATCACCAACGACGGCGTGACCATCGCCCGTGAGGTCGAGATCGACGACCCGTACGAGAACCTCGGCGCCCAGCTGGTGAAGGAGGTGGCGACCAAGACCAACGACATCGCGGGTGACGGCACCACCACCGCCACCGTGCTCGCCCAGGCGCTCGTCCGCGAGGGTCTGAAGAACGTCGCCGCGGGTGCCTCCCCGGCGCTGCTGAAGAAGGGCATCGACGCGGCCGTCGCCGCCGTCTCCGAGGACCTCCTCGCGACCGCCCGCCCGATCGACGACAAGGCGGACATCGCCGCCGTCGCCGCGCTGTCCGCGCAGGACACGCAGGTCGGCGAGCTGATCGCCGAGGCGATGGACAAGGTCGGCAAGGACGGTGTCATCACCGTCGAGGAGTCCAACACCTTCGGCCTCGAGCTGGACTTCACCGAGGGCATGGCCTTCGACAAGGGCTACCTGTCGCCGTACTTCGTGACGGACCAGGAGCGCATGGAAGCGGTCCTGGAGGACCCCTACATCCTCATCAACCAGGGCAAGATCTCCTCCATCCAGGAGCTGCTGCCGCTGCTGGAGAAGGTCATCCAGGCCGGTGCCTCCAAGCCGCTGCTGATCATCGCCGAGGACGTCGAGGGCGAGGCGCTCTCCACCCTCGTCGTCAACAAGATCCGCGGCACGTTCAACGCCGTCGCCGTCAAGGCGCCCGGCTTCGGCGACCGCCGCAAGGCGATGCTCCAGGACATGGCGACGCTGACCGGCGCCGAGGTCATCTCCGAGGAGGTCGGCCTCAAGCTCGACCAGGTCGGCCTCGACGTGCTGGGCTCCGCCCGCCGCGTCACCATCACCAAGGACGACACCACGATCGTCGACGGCGCCGGTGACTCCTCCGCCGTCCAGGGCCGCGTCGCCCAGATCAAGGCCGAGATCGAGAACACGGACTCCGACTGGGACCGCGAGAAGCTCCAGGAGCGCCTCGCGAAGCTCGCCGGCGGCGTGTGCGTGATCAAGGTCGGCGCCGCGACCGAGGTCGAGCTCAAGGAGAAGAAGCACCGCCTGGAGGACGCGATCTCCGCGACCCGCGCCGCGGTCGAGGAGGGCATCGTCTCCGGCGGTGGCTCCGCGCTCGTCCACGCCGCGAAGGTCCTGGAGGGCGGCCTCGGCAAGACCGGCGACGAGGCCACCGGTGTCGCCGTCGTCCGCAAGGCCGTCGTCGAGCCGCTGCGCTGGATCGCCGAGAACGCCGGCCTGGAGGGCTACGTCATCACCTCCAAGGTCGCCGAGCTCGACAAGGGCCAGGGCTTCAACGCCGCGACCGGCGAGTACGGCGACCTGGTCAAGGCCGGCGTCATCGACCCGGTCAAGGTCACCCGCTCCGCCCTGGAGAACGCCGCCTCCATCGCCTCCCTCCTCCTCACGACCGAGACCCTGGTCGTCGAGAAGAAGGAAGAGGAGGAGCCGGCCGCGGCGGGCCACTCCCACGGTCACTCGCACTGACCTCTGAACGCGGAGAAACCCGGCACCCTCTCGGGGGTGCCGGGTTTCCCCGTTCCCGGGCGCCGCACGGGGGCCGGGCGCGGCGGGGGGCCGCTCACTGCGGCCCGTACTTGCGCCCCGTCTTCGAGGAGAGCCCGCTCAGCAGCCCGCGGGGAGTCACCTTGACGACGCCCATGAGGGCCTTGTAGCGGGGGTCGGGGATGGAGACCGTCTTGCCGCGGGCGAGGTCCTGCAACGCCTCCGCGACCAGCTTGTCCGCGTCCAGCCACATCCAGCCCGGGATGTTGTCCGTGCCCATACCGGCGCGCTCGTGGAACTCCGTACGGACGAAGCCGGGGCACAGGGCCATCAGGCGTACGCCGCTGCCGGCGAGGTCCTTGGCCGCGCCCTGGGTGAACTGGACGACCCAGGCCTTGGAGGCGCCGTACGTGCCGCGGGGCAGGAACGCGGCGACCGAGGCGACGTTCACCACGCCCCCGCGCCGGCGCTCGCGCATCGCCTCGGCGGCGGCGGACGTGAGCCGCAGGACGGCCTCGCAGTGCACCTTGAGCATGGTCAGCTCGTCCGCCATGGAGACGTCGAGATAACGGCCCTTGTTGCCGAAACCGGCGTTGTTGACCAGCAGGTCGACGGGGTTCTTGCGGTCACCGAGCCGGGCGGCGACCGCCTCGATGCCGGCGTCCTCGGAGAGATCCGCGGTGAGGACCTCCGCCTCGATGCCGTGCCGGTCGTGCAACTCCGTCGCCTGCTCGCGCAGCCGCTTCGTGTCGCGCGCCACCAGCACGAGGTTGTGCCCGTCGGCCGCCAGCCGCCGCGCGAACGCGGCACCGATCCCCGCGGTCGATCCCGTAATCAGAGCCGTTGTCATGGCAGAAGCGTAGGCGGCCAAAGGGCGCGCGCCCGTATGCCCCAGGGGCTTTCCCGAGGGCTGAGAACCCCTCGGCAACGGCTTGGTGACACTCCCTCGGCCGCCCTGGACAAAACGCCCCTGACGTCGTTTCAGCCGCCGTGCTTCTCCACGTACTTCAGCGCCTGCGCCCTCCCCTCCGGATGCAGCGCCTCGCCCGCAGCCAGCAGCCGCGGCAGCAGCTCCCGCTCGGTGGTGAGCGCCCGGAACGCGACCGCCACCGTCACGTCGTGCCCCGGCCGGTGCACGATCTCCACCGGGTCGCCCGCGCGGATCTCACCCGGCTCGATCACCCGCAGATAGGCCCCCGGCGCCGCCTCGCGCGTGAACCGCTTGACCCACTGCGGTTCGCCCACATGGCCCTGGAAGGTGCGGCAGGGGATCCGCCCGGTCGTGACCTCCAGGACCACTTCCGCGCCGATGCGCCACCGCTCCCCGATCAGCGCCCCCGACACGTCCACCCCCTCGGTCGTGAGGTTCTCCCCGAACGCCCCCGAGGCCAGCGGCCGGCCCAGCGCGCGCTCCCAGGCGTCGAGATCCTCCCGCGCGACCGCGTACACCGCCTGGTCGTCCCCGCCGTGGTGGCGCAGGTCCGCGATCTCGTCCCCGGCGAGCCCGCTCCCACCGGTCCCCTTCGCCCCCGGCGCCGACACCCGCACCGGCCCCGCCACCGGACGCTTGTCGATCCCGGTCAGGCCCTGCGGCTGATCGGTGTACGGCACGGCCGCCAGCCGCCCCAGGTTCACGGACAGAATCTTCATGTACGCACCGTAATCGAGCAGCCCTCAAAGAGTCGACATACTTTGGGCTGTCATACCCAAGAGCTACTTATGGCCACGGCTATGCTCGCCCCGTGATAGAGGCCCGCCATCTGCGTGTTCTGCGCGCCGTCGCCACCACCGGCTCCTTCTCCGCCGCGGGGCGCGAACTCGGCTGCACCCAGCCGGCCGTCAGCCAGCAGATGAAGGCGCTGGAGACCTCCGTCGGCACCCCGCTGCTGGTGCGCGGAGGCCGCGAGATGCGCCTCACCGAGGCGGGCGAGGCCCTGGTGCGGCACGCGTCCGGCATCCTCGCCGGGCTGACGGCCGCCGAGGAGGAGATCGCCGCGATCGCGGGCCTGCGCGCCGGCCGGGTCCGCCTGGTCTCCTTCCCCAGCACCAGCTCGACCCTCGTCCCCGCCGCGCTGGCCGCCCTGCGCGCCGCCCACCCCGGCACCCGCGTCTTCCTGGAGGAGGCCGAACCCCCGCGCTCGGTCACCCTCCTGCGCGAGGGCGACTGCGACGTGGCGCTCGCCTTCCGCTACGAGAACCCCCGAGGCACGGCGGCCGACGCCGAGGAGTGGGCCGACCTCGTCGTACGGCCCCTGCTGACCGACCGGCTCGTCGCCCTCGTACCCGAACGGCATCCCCTCGCGCGCGCGGCGGCCGTCGGGATCGCCGATCTCGCGCGCGAGCCCTGGATCGCGGGCTGTCCGCGCTGCCGGCGTCAGCTCGTCGAGGTGTGCGAGGGCGCCGGGTTCACCCCGCGGATCGACTTCGCGACCGACGACCATCCGGCGGTCGTCGGCCTGGTCGCGGCGGGGCTCGGGGTCGCCGTACTGCCCCGGCTGGCCCTGGAGTCCGTGCGTCCGCGCGGGGTGCGCACGCTGGTGCTGGAGCCGGCCGTCCGGCGCGAGGTCGTCGCCCTCACGCTGCCCGACCTCGCGCGCGTGCCCGCGGTGGCGGCGACGCTGGCGGAGCTGGAGCGGGCCGCCGTACGGCAGTGAGAAACCGGGGCGCGCGTGTGCGTGCCCCGGTCTCAGGCGGTGCCCCTTCCGGTGGTGGCCCTTCTGCTAAGAGAAACGTTCCTTCATGTGTTCGAAACGGCGGCCGTCTCGACCGACGCCGTGACGAGGCGGCCTCGTGCCCGCCCCATCAGTTCCTCGCGCTCGTCCTCGGTCAGTCCGCCCCACACGCCGTACGGCTCACGCACCGCCAGTGCGTGCGCCGCGCACTGCGCGCGGACCGGACACCTCATGCAGACCTCCTTGGCCGAGTTCTCGCGAGCGCTCCTGGCTGCCCCGCGCTCGCCCTCAGGGTGGAAGAAGAGCGAGCTGTCGACCCCGCGGCAGGCAGCGAGGAGCTGCCAGTCCCACAGGTCCGCGTTCGGTCCGGGAAGGCGGGAGAAATCTGCCATTACGTGACCCCTTGTAGCCGTGCTGAGCGGATACGGTGCCCACGACCGTACAACTACGATCTAAGGAGATGAAAATATGACTCATTGGGAATCTAGCCCTAGACACCACCTCAAGGGAAGAAATGGGTCTAAATGGGGCACCGGTTGTGATGAAACGGCGAGGGTCCGTTGCGCCGTCTCCACCGTCCGAGCACCCTCACGTAGAGTGCCGAAGAGGCTACGCAGCCCCGTAACTCTTTCGAGTGACCGTCGTTGAGAGTGCGGAGGCGGTTGAAAACACAAAAGCTCGGGCAGATGTCCGAGCCGGTCGACCGCACAGGTGAATACGTACCAGCCTGGAGGCACAAGGTGACGCGCATCAGCTGCGGAGGGCGGCCATGACATCCGTCCTCGTCTGCGACGACTCCCCGCTTGCCCGAGAGGCGCTGCGCCGCGCGGTCGCGACCGTACCCGGCGTCGAGCGCGTGACGACCGCGGCCAACGGCGAGGAAGTCCTCCGCCGCTGGGGCGCGGACCGCTCGGACCTGATCCTGATGGACGTACGCATGCCCGGCCTGGGCGGCGTCGAGACCGTACGGCGGCTGCTGTCCGCCGACCCCGGTGCGCGCATCATCATGCTCACCGTCGCCGAGGACCTGGACGGCGTGGCCCTCGCGGTCGCCGCCGGGGCCCGCGGCTACCTGCACAAGGACGCGTCCCGCGCGGAACTGCGCGCGACCGTCACGCAGGCCCTCGCCGACCCGACCTGGCGGCTCGCCCCGCGCCGACTGCGGTCCGCCGAGATGGGCGCCGCGCCGACGCTCACCGCGCGCGAGATCCAGGTGCTCGAAGGGATGAGCCACGGGCGCTCCAACGCGGAGATCGGGCGCGAGCTGTTCCTGTCCGAGGACACCGTCAAGACGCACGCGCGCCGGCTGTTCAAGAAGCTGGGCGCGTCCGACCGGGCGCACGCGGTGGCCCTCGGGTTCCGGTGGGGGCTCGTCCGCTGAGAGCCGCGCCGACGGTGCCGGACACCCGCGCGGGAGCCCCGTCCCGGGAGTCATCTTGGACACATTCCCGGTGCGTTCGCGGCGGCTGTCGTCTCCTCACTCTCCGCTGGTGGGTGGGGTGGTGGGAGCCCGCGGACGCCGGTCACCCGGGTCGGCCTTCCGGAGGCGCGCTGCTCGTTTCGGCGGGGATGCCGCATGCTTGAGGTGTGGAGTTCCTCGGGGACGAGTCGGCCGAGCGGGAGGGGAGGGCGCGGGGTATGAGTTCCGGCGCACCTGCTCATAACGCTTCGGTGCACAACGAAGGACACGGCGCCACGGACGAGACGGCCTCGGTGCACCATGGACCGATGCGTGATGACGAGGCGGTCCGTGCCCAGGGAACGATCGGCTCCCTCGTCCATCGCGCGGTGGACGGCGACGAGCAGGCGACCCACGACCTGCTCGCCCACGTCCACCCCCTGGCCCTGCGCTACTGCCGTACGCGCCTGTCGCGCCTGCCCGGGGACGCGCGGCACTTCGTGGAGGACCTCGCGCAGGAGGTCTGCGTGGCCGTCCTCCTCGCCCTGCCGCGCTACCGGGACACCGGGCGCCCCTTCGAGGCGTTCGTCTTCGCCATCGCCGCCCACAAGGTCGCCGACCTCCAGCGCGCCGCCATGCGCCACCCCGGCTCCACGGCCGTCCCCTCGGACGAGATGCCGGAGCGGCCCGACGACTCCCTCGGCCCCGAGGAGCGCGCCCTGCTCAGCAGCGACGCCGCCTGGGCCAAGAAACTCCTCGCCAACCTCCCCGAGAACCAGCGCGAACTGCTCCTGCTGCGGATCGCCGTGGGGCTGACGGCGGAGGAGACCGGACAGATGCTCGGCATGTCGCCCGGCGCGGTCCGGGTGGCCCAGCACCGCGCGCTCAGCAGGCTGCGGGCGCTGGCGGAACAGTGACGACGGTAAGGGGCGTGCTCCAGGGCGACGCCCCTTACCTGTCGAGCGGCGCCCGCGCGCGGAGGGTGCCCCGGCTGAACAGGGCGCCCCTCCGTTCCGTACGAACATACGAAGCCCGAGGTCACCTCGTACCGTGGAATTTGCGGCCCCTGCTTCCCGTTAGCATGGACATCCGCACCGATCAAGGCCATTTGGGGAAGGTGTCATGACTGCCAACGTCGACGGAGTGCCCGGCAAGTTCGCGACTCTCGGGTTGACCTACGACGACGTGCTGCTGCTGCCGGGAGCCTCCGAGGTCCTCCCGAACGCGGTCGACACCTCGTCCCGCGTGTCCCGCAACGTGCGGGTGAACATCCCCCTGCTGTCGGCCGCCATGGACAAGGTCACCGAGTCCCGCATGGCGATCGCCATGGCCCGCCTCGGCGGCGTCGGCGTGCTGCACCGCAACCTGTCCGTCGAGGACCAGGTCAACCAGGTCGACCTCGTGAAGCGCTCCGAGTCCGGCATGGTCTCCGACCCGATCACGGTCCACCCGGAGGCGACCCTCGCCGAGGCCGACGCCCTGTGCGCGAAGTTCCGCATCAGCGGCGTCCCGGTCACCGACCCCGCCGGCAAGCTCCTGGGCATCGTCACCAACCGCGACATGGCCTTCGAGAGCGACCGCGCCCGCCAGGTCCGCGAGGTCATGACCCCGATGCCGCTGGTCACCGGCCACGTCGGCATCTCCGGCAGCGACGCGATGGAACTCCTGCGCCGCCACAAGATCGAGAAGCTGCCCCTCGTCGACGACGCGGGCATCCTCAAGGGCCTCATCACCGTCAAGGACTTCGTCAAGGCGGAGAAGTACCCGAACGCCGCCAAGGACGCCGACGGCCGCCTCATCGTCGGCGCCGCCGTGGGCGCGTCCCCCGAGGCCCTGGAGCGCGCCCAGGCGCTCGCCGAGGCCGGCGTGGACTTCCTGGTCGTCGACACCTCCCACGGCCACAACAGCAACGCGCTGAGCTGGATGGCGAAGATCAAGTCCAGCGTCAACGTCGACGTCATCGGCGGCAACGTCGCCACCCGCGACGGCGCCCAGGCCCTCATCGACGCCGGTGTCGACGGCATCAAGGTCGGCGTCGGACCCGGCTCGATCTGCACCACGCGCGTGGTCGCCGGTATCGGCGTCCCGCAGGTCACCGCCATCTACGAGGCGTCCCTCGCCGCCCGCGCGGCAGGCATCCCGCTCATCGGCGACGGCGGCCTCCAGTACTCCGGCGACATCGGCAAGGCGCTCGCCGCCGGCGCCGACACGGTCATGCTGGGCTCGCTGCTCGCGGGCTGCGAGGAGTCCCCGGGCGAGCTCCAGTTCATCAACGGCAAGCAGTTCAAGTCGTACCGCGGCATGGGCTCGCTCGGCGCCATGCAGTCGCGCGGCCAGGGCAAGTCGTACTCCAAGGACCGCTACTTCCAGGCCGAGGTCGCCTCCGACGACAAGCTCGTCCCCGAGGGCATCGAGGGCCAGGTGCCCTACCGGGGCCCGCTCTCCAGCGTCCTGCACCAGCTCGTCGGCGGCCTGCGCCAGACCATGGGCTACGTGGGCGCCGCCACCATCGACGAGATGGAGTCCAAGGGCCGCTTCGTACGGATCACCTCGGCCGGTCTGAAGGAGTCGCACCCGCACGACATCCAGATGACCGTCGAGGCGCCGAACTACAGCCGCAAGTAAAGCTCCACGCGCGCGTGAGGCCCGACAAAGGCGGTCCCGGGAACTCCGGGGCCGCCTTTGTCATACCCGTCGGGGATACTGGGAGGCGCTGCAACGCAACAGGGAAAGGCCACAGACGTGACTGAGATCGAGATCGGGCGCGGCAAGCGCGGGCGGCGGGCGTACGCCTTCGACGACATCGCCGTCGTCCCCAGCCGCCGTACGCGGGACCCGAAGGAGGTCTCGATCGCCTGGCAGATCGACGCCTACCGCTTCGAGCTGCCCTTCCTGGCCGCCCCCATGGACTCGGTCGTCTCCCCGGCCACCGCGATCCGCATCGGCGAGCTCGGCGGCCTCGGCGTCCTCAACCTCGAAGGGCTCTGGACGCGCTACGACGACCCGCAGCCGCTGCTCGACGAGGTCACCGAGCTGCCCTCCGAGCAGGCCACCCGCCGCCTCCAGGAGATCTACGCCGCGCCGATCAAGGAGGAGCTGATCGGCCGCCGCATCAAGGAGGTGCGCGACGCGGGCGTGGTCACCGCCGCCGCGCTCTCCCCGCAGCGCACGGCCCAGTTCTCCAAGGCCGTCGTCGACGCGGGCGTGGACATCTTCGTCATCCGGGGCACGACGGTCTCCGCGGAGCACGTCTCCGGGTCGCACGAACCGCTCAACCTCAAGCAGTTCATCTACGAACTCGACGTCCCGGTGATCGTCGGCGGCTGCGCCACGTACACGGCCGCGCTGCACCTCATGCGCACGGGCGCGGCGGGCGTCCTCGTCGGCTTCGGCGGCGGCGCCGCGCACACCACGCGCAACGTGCTCGGCATCCGCGTCCCGATGGCCACCGCCGTCGCGGACGTCGCCGCCGCGCGCCGGGACTACATGGACGAGTCCGGCGGGCGGTACGTCCACGTCATCGCCGACGGCGGGGTCGGCTCGTCCGGCGACCTGCCCAAGGCGATCGCCTGCGGCGCCGACGCGGTCATGATGGGCTCCCCGCTCGCCCGTGCCACCGACGCGCCCGGCAAGGGGCACCACTGGGGCATGGAGGCCGTCAACGAGGAGCTGCCGCGCGGCAAGAAGGTCGACCTCGGGACCGTCGGCACGGTCGAGGAGGTCCTCACCGGGCCGTCCCACACGCCCGACGGATCGATGAACTTCTTCGGTGCGCTGCGCAGGGCCATGGCGACGACCGGGTACAGCGAGCTGAAGGAGTTCCAGCGGGTCGAGGTCGCTGTCGCGGACTCGCAGGATCGGCGGTAGTCGGTCGTACGGCGCCTGGAGGGGCCGGTTGCCGCGGGTGCGGTAATCGGCTCCTTTTGGTTTTTCTTGAGGCTTTTGGTGGGGGCGCGCGAGGTGAAGTGGGGGGCGTGCGGTGGTGAAAGAGGTTCGAGGGAAGGTTTCTGCTGATCATCGGGCGATAGCGTCCTTCTCGTGGCGCCCAGGTTTTCTGGTAGCGCCCCCTTCCAAGGACTTGATCCGGACCCCGTCCCCTCGGGGCCCGGCCCGATTCCAGACGAGCCGCTCTACCGGGCTATCGGGCGGCGTCGTGGAAGGGGGCGCCCATGGGACGCCATCGCAAGCCCACCCGCTGGGACAAGGTCCGTCTTCGGATGGTCCAGTTCAAGAGGAGGTGGATCTTGCGGCTTTTTGGATGGTGAGTGGCCGCCCCCATGTGACCTAGGGGCGGAACACCCATGAACCATCAGGGAGCCTGCCGCAGTATCCGGCTGTGGTGGGCTCCCACCCATCCCTAAAGTACTGGCCCCGTCTGCCGTGCGCCACCAACCCCAGAAGTGCGCTCCCCTCGCGCGCCCCCTTTCACAACCGGTGCGCTGCCCCCGTAGGGGTCGCTCCCCGGGTGTCCAGCAGGAGCTGTGCCTTTACCGACAGGCCCTGGAGGTCGTATGTCCGGTGCTGTTGGAGGAGGATCGTCAGGTCGGCGTCGGCTGCGGACTCGTAGAGGGAGTCGGCGCGGGGGACGGGGCGGTCGAGGACGTTCCAGGAGGGGACGTGGGGGTCGTGGTAGCTGATGGAGGCGCCCAGTTCCATGAGGCGGACGGCGATCTCGTGGGCGGGGGTGTTCTGGCGGTCGGCCAGGTCCGCCTTGTAGGTGACGCCCAGGAGGAGGATGCGGGCGCCGCGGGCTGACTTGCCGTGTTCGTTGAGGAGGGCGGCGGCGCGCTGGACGACGTACCGGGGCATGCGGGTGTTGACCTGCTGGGCGAGTTCGACCATGCGCAGGGGGCCGCCGGGGTGGTCGAGGGGGACGGAGTGGCCGCCGACGCCGGGGCCCGGGCGGAACGCCTGGAAGCCGAACGGCTTGGTCTCGGCGCAGCGGATGACGTCCCAGAGGTCGACGCCCAGACGGTGGCAGAGGATCGCCATCTCGTTGACGAGCGCGATGTTGACGTGCCGGAAGTTGGTCTCCAGGAGCTGCACGGTCTCCGCTTCACGCAGCCCGCGCGCGCGGACGACCTTGTCGGTGAGGCGGCCGTAGAAGGCGGCGGCGGACTCCGTGCACGCGGGTGTGAGGCCGCCGATGACCTTCGGGGTGTTGGCCGGGGTGTACGCGCGGTTGCCGGGGTCGACGCGGCTGGGGGAGTGCGCGAGGTGGAAGTCGCGTCCCGCGCGCAGGCCCGAGGTCTCTTCCAGAAGGGGGCGCAGGAAGTCCTCGGTCGTCCCGGGGTGCACCGGCGATTCGAGGATGACGGTGGTGTGCGGGCGCAGGTGCCCGGCGAGGGTGCGGGCGGCCGACTCCACCGCGCCGAGGTCGAGTCCGCCGTCCGCGTCGCGCGGGGTGGGCGCGCAGATCACCGCCGTACGGACGCGGCCGAGTTCGGCGGGGTCGGTGACGATGCGGAAGCCCCCGGCGAGCATGCGGCGCAGTTCGGCGGGGGTGAGGGAGCCGGGTTCTGGGCCGGTGCGGTAGCCGATGGTGGGGATGCCTGCGGCGACCGCTGCCTGGGCCAGGGGGAGGCCGAGCGGGCCGAGTCCGATGACGGCGAGATCTGCGGGCATGGAGTGGGCCGTCCTTCCCAGTCACCGAGAACGGTGGGGTTAACCGAAGCGGGGCGGGTGCGCAAGCCCTGTGGACTGGACGGGCGAGCGCAATGTCAGACTAGGAGTAAATATGACCGTTATGCGGGATTGGTCGGGCGTGTTGTCCACAGGTGTGGCCCGACGCGGACAAGGCGGTCAGAATCTGAGCGAGGGCAAGGCGATCGACGGCGGGAGGCGACGGTGAGGACAGCGACACTGGGACCGGTCCAGCGGGCCGAGTCACTGGCGGACATGGCCGAGCACGAACTCGACATCCTGGTCGTCGGAGCCGGGGTGGTCGGCGCGGGTACGGCCCTCGACGCCGTCACCCGGGGCCTGTCCACCGGCCTGGTCGAGGCGCGTGACTGGGCGTCGGGCACCTCCAGCCGCTCCAGCAAGCTCATCCACGGCGGCCTGCGCTACCTGGAGATGCTCGACTTCGCCCTCGTCCGCGAGGCGCTGAAGGAACGCGGCCTCCTCCTGGAACGCCTCGCACCGCACCTGGTCAAACCGGTGCCGTTCCTCTACCCGCTCCAGCACAAGGGCTGGGAGCGGCTGTACGCGGGCTCGGGCGTCGCCCTCTACGACGCGATGTCGATGGCCCGGGGCCACGGCCGGGGCCTGCCCATGCACCGCCACCTGAGCCACCGCCACGCCCTGCGCGTCGCCCCCGCGCTGCGCAAGGACGCCCTCGTCGGCGCGCTCCAGTACTACGACGCCCAGATGGACGACGCCCGCTTCGTCGCCACCCTGGTGCGCACGGCGGCCTCGTACGGCGCGAAAGTCGCCAACCGCGCGCGGGTGACCGGGTTCCTGCGGGAGGGGGAGCGGGTCGTCGGCGCGCGCGTGCAGGACGTCGAGGCGGGCGGGGAGTACGAGATCCGGGCCCGGCAGATCGTCAACGCGACCGGGGTGTGGACCGACGACACGCAGGCGATGGTCGGCTCGCGCGGGCAGTTCCACGTCCGGGCGTCCAAGGGCATCCACCTCGTCGTGCCGCGCGACCGCATCAACTCCTCGACCGGGCTGATCCTGCGCACCGAGAAGTCCGTCCTGTTCGTCATCCCCTGGGGGCGGCACTGGATCGTCGGGACGACCGACACCGACTGGGACCTCGACAAGGCGCACCCGGCCGCGTCCAGCGCCGACATCGACTACCTCCTGGAGCACGTGAACTCGGTCCTCGCGACGCCGCTCACCCGCGACGACGTCGAGGGCGTCTACGCGGGGCTGCGGCCCCTGCTGGCCGGCGAGTCGGACGCGACCAGCAAGCTGTCGCGCGAGCACACCGTCGCGCATCCGGTGCCGGGGCTCGTCGTCGTCGCGGGCGGCAAGTACACGACGTACCGGGTGATGGCCAAGGACGCGGTCGACGAGGCCGTCCACGGGCTCGACCAGCGGGTCGCCGCGTGCGTCACCGAGGACGTGCCGCTGCTCGGCGCCGAGGGGTACCGGGCGCTGTGGAACGGGCGGGCGCGGATCGCTGCGCGGGCCGGGCTGCATGTCGTGCGGGTCGAGCATCTGCTGAATCGGTTCGGCGCGTTGGCGCAGGAGGTGCTGGACCTCATCGCCGGGGACCCCTCGCTCGGGGAGCCGCTTCAGGGGGCCGAGGACTATCTGCGGGCCGAGGTCGTGTACGCCGCCTCGCACGAAGGGGCCCGGCATCTGGATGACGTGCTGACCCGGCGGACCCGGATCTCCATCGAGACGTTCGACCGGGGGACGCGGTGCGCCCGCGAGGTCGCTTCGCTGATGGCGCCGGTTCTCGGGTGGGACGAGGGGCAGGTCGAGCGGGAGGTCCAGCACTACGAGAAGCGGGTGGAGGCGGAGCGGGAGTCGCAACGGCAGCCGGATGATTTGACGGCGGATGCGGCGAGGTTGGGGGCGCCGGACATCGTTCCCCTGTGAGGGGCGTTGCTTCGAGGCGCCTATGGGGGTGCCGCTTTCTGGCGGTTGGCGGCTGCGGGTTCGTCGTGGCTGGTCGCGCCCACGCGGCGGAGCCGCATATCGATACAGCCCCGCGCCCCTGACCGGCGATGGCCTTCCCGGCGTAGTCCTGGAAACGTCACTCGATCGAGCTACAGCCTGCCGGGATCTTTGCCCGGAACCCCGCCGTTCTACTGGTAACGCGGGCAGAACTCGGCAGCGAGCAAGGCCGGTTCGAGGTCGGGGGTCGCCAGCGTCGTGGTGTTCACGCGGAACGTGAGGACGTGGCGGCCGTCAGGCGTCGCGGCGGTGCGGACGTAGCTGCCGGGGATGCGGCCGTCGTGTCCCCACACCGTGACACCGCAGGGCAGCCTCGCGGGGAACAGGCCCATGCCGTACGAGCCGTGTGCGGCGCGGGTGTCGAGCATCTCGCCCAGCCAGGGCGGGGGCAGGAGGCGGCCGGAGAGCAGCGCCGCGTAGAAGCGGTCGAGGTCGGCGAGTGTGGTCACCAGCTCGCCGGCGGCGCCCGCGACGCGGGGGTCGAGATCGGTGACGTCGGAACCGTCGCTCGCGAAGGCGCGGCCGTGAGGTGAGGGAAGGGACGTACGGGAGCCGGGGAAGGAGGTGCCCGTCAGACGCAGGGGAGTGATGATCCGGTGCTCGGCCTCGGCGGCGTAGGAGCGGCCGGTGACCTGTTCGACGACCAGGCCGAGCAGGACGTAGTTGGTGTTGGAGTAGGAGAAGCGGCCTCGGTCGGCCGGAGGGTGGGTGAAGGCCAGACGAACGGCCTGGAGAGCGGTGAGCGGGACGGTCCCCCGGGTGGTCCGGGTGAAGTCGTACAGGCCGCTGGTGTGGGTGAGCAGGGCGCGCAGGGTCAGCGCGCGGCCGTCGTTGCCGGCTCCCCGTACCAGTCCCGGCAGGTACCGCTCCACCGGGGCGGACAGCGACAGCCGGTGTTCCGCGGCCAGTTGGAGCACCACGGTGGCCACGAAGGTCTTGGTGACGCTGCCGGCCCGGAAGTGGTCGGCCGGGGAGATCCCGGCCCCGGCGGAGGCGTACCGGCTGCCGTCCGGTGTCCGTGCCAGCAGGGCGGCGGCCGGGGCCTTCCCCCGGGAGACCAGCAGGGGGAGCAGTGACTCCGGAGACGGGTTCACGGTGGCCCGCGAGCCGGCCGCCGCGAGTTCCAGCAGGAGCAGGGCGACGGCCACGACCAGCAGGCTCCGGCGCGGCGGCATCGCGGTCCTCCTCGGGTGGGTGGGGGTCATGATGCAGGCCGGAGATGAGGGCGAGGTGTGACAGACAGGGGGGA
>NZ_LIRL01000257.1:461-1804 GCF_001419795.1 Streptomyces niveiscabiei | reverse complement strand
GTTCGCGGCGAGGTTGGTGAGGATCCGCTCCACCCGCCGGGGATCGGTCGCCACGACCGCGTCGGCCACGATGTCGACGCTCACCCCGGCCAGCCCCGACACCGCCCGCCGCGCCATCGCGCTGACCTCCCGCTGCTCCTTCTCCACCGCGGCGACCTGCGCGTCCATCCGCGCGACCTCCAGGACGTCCTCCACCAGCCCCCGCAGCTTCCCCACGCTGTCCGCGATCAGCTCGGACGGCCGCCCCGGCGGCAGCAGCCCCACCGCCGTGGACATCCCGGCGACCGGTGTACGCAGCTCGTGCGCGATGTCCGCCGTCACCCGGCGTTCCGCTTCGAGGCGGGCGCCGAGCGCGTCGGCCATGGTGTTGACGGCGGCGGCGAGGCGGGCGATCTCGTCGCGACCGCGCGGGTGGACGCGCGCGTCGAGGTCGCCCTCGGCGATCCGCTCGGCGGTGCGCGCGGCGGCGGTGGCCCGGCGGCCCACGCGCATGCCGAGCAGCAGTCCGGCCAGCGACACGGCGACGGTCGCGGCGGCGCCGGTCGCCAGCAGGGTCCGGTCGAGCGTGGCGAGGGCCTTCTCCTCGGGGCGGTACGACCGTCGCAGGGAGAGGACCTTGCCGCCCGCGACCGGGGTCGCCGCCCAGAGGACGCCGTCGTGGAGGTAGGTGACGCGGACCTTGTTCCGTACGGCGTCGACGACCGGATCGGGCAGGTCGGGACGGGCCAGGCGGGCGGGCGTGGGGCGGCCGACGGCGTGGTCGTACGCGGCGGTGACCAGGTCGCGGTCGAAGGCGGCGCGGGCGGTCTTCAGCTGGTCCTCGGCGGTGAGGTGGTGCACGAGGACGCCGACCGCGCTCGCGACGCAGGTCGCGGCGGCGGCGACGGCGAGCGCCACCTTCGTACCGAGGCTCGCACCGGGCCGCCTCATGTGCGCAGCTTGTAGCCGAAGCCGCGTACGGTCTCGATGCGCTCCCGGCCGATCTTGGCGCGCAGCCGCTGCACGTGGACGTCGACGACGCGGGTGTCGCCCGACCAGGCGTAGTCCCAGACGCGCTCCAGGAGGAGGTCGCGGGACAGGACGCTGCCCGGCGCCGCCGCGAACTCGCCGAACAGCTTCAGCTCGGTCGCGGTGAGCGCGAGGGGTTCGCCGGCGCGCTCGACGGTCATGGACTGCGGGCAGAACTCCAGGTCCCCGAAGCGCAGCCGCGGGTCCGTGTCCTCGGCGGGGGCGAGCGGCGCGGCCCGGCGCAGCAGGGAGCGGATGCGGGCGACCAGCACCGGGCCGTCGAACGGCTTGGTCACGTAGTCGTCGGCGCCCGCCTCCAGGCCCATCACCACGTC
>NZ_LIRL01000257.1:0-421 GCF_001419795.1 Streptomyces niveiscabiei | reverse complement strand
AGGACGGCGACGTCGGGCCGCCGCTCCCGGAACAGCGCGAGCCCGCTCACCCCGTCGGCGGCGGCCCGCACCCGGTAGCCGCGCGCCTCCAGCGTCAGCTGCGTCGCCTCCCGGATCAGGTCGTCGTCCTCGACCAGCAGCACCTCAGGCAAGGTGGTACCTCTCACTCGTCCGGCACATCCAGAATCGTGTCCTCATTGCCCTCGGCCCAGAACGGGGCGGGCGGTTTCAACGGAGTAATAGCGGCATGCCCGTAATAAGCAACGTCCCCCCGCCGGGTCAGCCCACTCAGAACGACCTTCACGCGGTACTCCGCCATCTTCCCGTCGTTACACCCGGCCAGGCACCCGGTGTCCTGCGCGACCCCGGTCGCCACCGGCCGCGCACTCCCCCACCCCTCCCAGCGCAACCCCTCCAAATA
>NZ_LIRL01000256.1 GCF_001419795.1 Streptomyces niveiscabiei | reverse complement strand
GGTACCTCAAGGCGGCCCGCGAGGCGATGGTGTGGAAGCTCGACGGGCTGTCCGAGTACGACGTCCGCAGGCCCCTGACGCCGACCGGCACCAACCTGCTCGGCCTGGTGAAGCACCTCGCCTGCGTCGAGTTCGGGTACTTCGGCCCGACGTTCGGCCGGCCGCACGGCGAGTCCCTCCCCTGGGACGAGGAGGGTGCCGAGGCCAATGCGGACATGTGGGCGCGGGACGACGAGTCGCGCGAGGACATCCTCGGCCTCTACCACCGCGCGTGGGCGCACACCGACGCCACCGTCGAGGCGCTGCCGCTCGACGCGGAAGGCCACGTCGAGTGGTGGGGCGACAAGGGCGACGTGAC
Source organism: Streptomyces niveiscabiei (assembly GCF_001419795.1). Lineage (GTDB taxonomy): Bacteria > Actinomycetota > Actinomycetes > Streptomycetales > Streptomycetaceae > Streptomyces > Streptomyces niveiscabiei. Next base: position 7,302 of record NZ_LIRL01000256.1, on the reverse strand, counting down.
ACTCCAGCTGATCATGCTGCACGTCACGGCCGAGACGCACCGTCACGCCGGCCACGCCGACATCGTCCGCGAACTGATCGACGGCAAGGTCGGCATGCGGGAGGCCAACACCAACATGGACGGCGGCGACACGGCCTGGTACGAGGAGTACTGGCAGAAGCTGGAGGCATCGGCCAAGAAGGCCCAGGCCGACGCGGGCTGACCGGAGTCCGCCCGGGCCGGCGCCCGCTCAGCTTCTGCGGCCTGTGAGCCTCCACTCCTGGGAACCGTCGGCAACCGTTCTCTGCAACGTCAGCGGTGCTCCCGCGCTCGCGCCCGTCAGGTACAGCTCGGGGTTCTTGGCCGACTGCAAGCGGTAGTAGCCATTCGTGGTGGCGATCAGGTTCCAGCTGCCCTTCGGGCTGTCGTCGACCCACTGGCCGATCCGCTGGCCCTCGGTCGCGTTGCCGGTCCAGATCGCGGCGGCCCGGCCGCCGGACCGGTTCAGGAGGGTCGTCCCGCCCTGCGGCTCGGTCACGACGTGCCAGTACTGGGTGTCCGGGTTGCTCGCCGAGCCCGCGGCTTCGAGGCGTACGTCGGGGACGTCGCCGTTGCCGAGGTTCGCGTCGTTGGTCTTCCCGCCCGTGCCGATGACCTGGCCTGTCGCGCGGTTCTGCAACCGGTGGTAAGGGCCTGCCGACCGCCCCAGGTCGACCTCCGCGTACGCGAGCGTCGACGTCCCCTGGTTGCGCAGGATCACGACCCGCCCGGTGTCCGCGTCGTACTGGAGGTTACGGCTGTACCCGGCGCCCAGCGTCGTCTGGTACTCCTTCCACACCCCGTCGCTGCGCCCGCTCTCGTTGACCCACACGTCCCCGCTCCCGGCCGCGTTGTACACGAGCCGCCCATCGGGCAGGCGGATCAGCACGGGGCTCCCGCCCATCGCAAGCGGATGCGAACCGGCGTCCACAGGCAGGGAGTTGACGCCCTCACCGAGCGGCGAGCCCTTGAAGAACTCCAGCGGGCTGTTCGCGACGCGGTAGCGCGTGTTGGCGCCGCCGCCCCAGTACTCGTACGTCAGCAGCCACTTGCCGTCGGTCGTGGGGACGACGTTCGTCATGCCGGGGCGCCCGCCGCCGATGCCCTGCGCCGAGGCGAGCCCGGCGATGTCGACGACCGGCTTCTGCCACGCCGCCGAACGCCCGTCCCACGTACGGTGGACGAGGATCTGGCCGTGCGAGTCCGCCGCCGTGTCGTTGGCGGGGTCGAGGGCGGGTACGCCGGTCGCCGGGTCGAAGCCGGTGTAGTCGTTCTCGTCGGAGTAGAAGCACACCAGCTTGCCCTGATACACCATCAGGTACGGCTCCCAGAGCGGGTCCACCTGGCGGCGCGTGTTCGCGGCGGCGATGTTCTGGCCGACGGCTCCCGCGCTGCCTCCCTGCCAGCCGCCGGTGGCGATGATGTTGACGACCCGCCAGGTCACGCCGCCGTCGTCGCTGGCGTAGAGGGCGATCGCCAGGTCGCTGCGGTCGCCGTCGTTGGAGGGCGTCCAGGTGGGGTCGGCGGCCTTGTGCTCCTTGTAGTAGGCGTCGTCACCGGAGACGACGGTCGCCATGAGGAGGGTGCCGCGCTTGAGGGCGCCGACGTTCTGCGGGAGGACGTAGAGGTAGGGGTTGGTCCAATTGCTGGTGTACTTCGGGTAGTTGCCGAGGTACGCCGGGGCCTTCACCTCGGACAGGGGCTGCCAGGTCGTGCCGTGGTCGTCGCTCTTGTAGACGGGGATGGTCTGGCCGTCCGCGCTGCCGGACGACGGGACGACGGTCGACTTCTCGAAGGCCGCGACCAGTCTGCCGCCGGGGAGCTGGGCCGACTTGGGGTAGATGGCGCAGTTGCCCCGGCCCTTGAGGCAGGGCTCCGAGCCGAGTTGGTACAGGATGCCGCCGGTCGGGTTGTAGGCGTGGGCGGTGGCGGCCGGGACGGCGAGGAGGGCGGTGGCCGCCCCCAGGGCGCCGAGTCTCTTCAGCATGGCTTCTCCTCTGCGAACACGCGGACGTCCCAGGCGCCGAGTTCGACGGTGTCGTGCGCTGCTTCTCGGGTGAGTACGTCGGTCAGTCCGGCCGGTGCCGGCAGACTCGCCCGCTCCCAGGACCAGTTGTGGACGACGTACACGCGGCGGCCGTCCGCCGAGGTGCCGCTCGTCACCGTCACCGACTCGGGCAACTCGCCCCAGCCGTGCCGGGGTTCGGGGGCGAGCCACTCGGCGAGGGCGCGGGCCAGCTCCTTGCCGGGGACGGTGCCGACACAGGTGATCCGGCCTGCGCCGTGGCGCCGGGTGGTGATGGCGGGCCAGCGGCCGAAGTGAGGGTGGTCGTAGCCGGCGAGGACCTCCGCGCCGCCCGCTCCTTCAACGCCCTGCGCCTCAGGGCCTGTTGCCGGGCCGTCGAGGGTCAGCCCGTCCGCCCACCGCGTGGCCGTCGCCCCCTCCGGGATGCCCAGCCGCCCCCCGGCCGTGACCGGCACCTCCGCGACGAGGTTGCTGAACTCGTCGTACGACACCCCCGCCGCCCGCGCCAGCCGGGCGGGCGCGCGGTCGGTGCGGGCGCGGGCCTCCTGGTCGGCGTACCCGGTGCGGGGGCCGAGGACGAGGTGGCCGCCCGCCTCGGCGTACGCGGCGAGCCACTCCAGGGTGGAGTCGGCGGCGAGGTAGAGCGCGGGGACGACCAGGACCGGGTGTTCCTGGGCGGCGAACTCCGGGTGGAGGCCGGGGCGTTCGCCGGCCGGGTCGTGCAACTGGCGTGCGTGGACGACGCGTACCTGGCGGCGGGCCTCGAACGCGCCCCGGTAGAAGGGGTCGAGGATGCCGTGGTAGGCGGCCGGGTCGGGTTCGCCGTCCGGGGTGGCGAGGGGCGGGTACTTCTGCATGAGCCACTTGCTGGGCGTCGAGTAGACGATCGTGACGTCCGCGTCGGGTTCGAGGCCGGCGACGAGTTCCCCGGCCGTGTCGAACTCGGCGCCGAGGCGGGCGAGTTCGGCGTAGGTACGGCCCGGCCTGCCGGTGTGCGGGAGGACGCCGCCCCAGTAGGTCTCGGCGCCGAAGTGCAGGGTGTGCCAGTGCCAGTACTCGATCATGCGGGCGCCCCGGGACACCAGCGCCCAGGCGGCCTGGCGCCATTGGCCGTCGTAGGCGGGGCGGTTGTCCCAGGGGAAGCCGATCGAGGAGGCGTTGGTCTCGGTGACGAGGAACGGGGACTGGCGGGAGGAGAACATCCAGTCGGCGGTCTGGTAGAGGGACCAGACGCCGGTGGTCTGCCACTTCTGGGCGTGGTCGGCGGGGTCCGGGAGGAGCAGGCCGTCCTGCATCGCGTAGTACGGGTTGCCGGAGGCGATGTCGAGGCGGTCGGTCAGCTCGTCGTCCTCGACGGCCGGGCGGGTGTAGGAGATGCAGGTGGTGACGAACTGGTCGTCGCGTGCGTACTCGCGGACGATGTCGGCCTGCCAGCCGATGAACTCGGTGACCTGCCGGGCCTGGAACTCCCGCCAGGCGACGTCGTATTGGGGCTGGACGTTGCCGTCGGGGGTCCACAGGTCGGCCCACGTGGAGAGGCGATGCGACCAGTAGACGAGGCCCCACTCGCGGTTGAGGGTCTCGACGTCGCCGTACTTCTGCCTCAGGTGGTCGGTGAACCGCTCGAACACGCCCCGGTTGTGCAGGAGTTCGTTGCCGGGTTCGTTGTCGACCTGGAAGCCGATGACGGCCGGGTGGTCCGCGTAGCGCGCGGTGATCCGGCGGATGACGCGCTCGGCGTGGAAGCGGAACGCCGGGTGGGTGAAGTCGACTTCCTGCCGGGCGCCCCAGCCGATGCGCTCGCCGGTCCTGCGTTCGCCGGTGATCTCCGGGTACTGGCGGGCCAGCCACGGCGGGACGGCGTAGGTGGGGGTGCCCAGGACGACGGAGATGCCGCGTTCGTGGGCGCCGTCCAGGACCGGCTGGAGCCAGTCGAGGTCGAAGACGTCGTTCTCCGGCTCCCACGTCGACCAGACGGACTCGCCGACGCGGATGACCGTGAAGTGGGCCTCGGCCATGAGGTCGAGGTCGGTCTTGAGGCGGTTCTCGGAGCGGGGGTAGGGCTGGTACTCGTGGTAGTAGGCGGCGCCGAACAGGACGCGGGCGGGGAGTTCCGCCATGAACTGGCCTCCAGAGAAGGGGAGTTGCCGAAAGGACGTGGGGGTTACTGCTTGACGCCGCCCGCCGCGAGACCGCTCTGCCAGTACCGCTGGAGCATGAGGAAGGCCACGACGAGGGGGAGGATGGAGAGCAGGGAGCCGGTCACGACGAGCGCGAGCATGTCGCTGCTCGCGCCCGCGCCGCCGTTCTGCGCCTGCGCGGCCCAGGACGAGAGGCCGACGGTGACCGGGTACAGCTCGGGGTCGTTCAGCATGATCAGCGGCAGGAAGTAGTTGTTCCAGGTCGCGACGAGCGTGAACAGCAGGACGGTGACGAGGCCGGGGCCGAGCAGTCTGAGCGCGATGCGGAAGAAGATCCGCACCTCGCCGGCGCCGTCGATGCGGGCTGCCTCCAGGAGGCTGTCGGGGATCGCGTCGGCGGCGTAGATCCGCATCAGGTACAGGCCGAACGGGTTGACCAGCGAGGGCAGGATGATCGCCCACGGCGTGTTCACCAGGCCCGCCTCGGCGAACAGCAGGTAGGTCGGGATCGCGAGCGCCGTCGTCGGGACCATCACCGCGCCGAGCACCAGGTTGAAGGCGGCCCGGTCGCCCCGGAAGCGGAACTTCGCGAACCCGTACCCTCCGGCGGCGGCGAGGACGGCGGCACCGACGGCGCTGACACCCGCGTACAGCACGGTGTTGAGGAGCCAGGTGACGAAGACGCCGTCGTCCTGCGTGAAGGTGTCCCTGACGTTCGTCCACAGTTGCGGCGCGTCGGAGAACCACAGCCCGAAGCTGTCGATCAGGTCGTGCGCGGACTTGGTGGAGGCGATGAGCAGCCACAGCAGCGGCAGCAGGAAGTAGGCGAGGGCCGCGAGCATGGCGATGGTGAGCGGAGTGCTGCGGCGGGGGCGCTTGGCTTTGCTCACAGGCGTCTTCTGTACGGTCGTCGGCCGGTCGAGGGTGGTCGTCACGGGGTCCTCCTGCGGTTCGCGGTCAGCAGGACGGCGTAGGAGGCGATGACGATCACGAGGCCGAGGAGGAACGACACCGTCGCCGCGTAGTTGACCTGCTGGCCGGTGAACGCGAGGGAGTAGGCGTAGAGGTTGGCGGTGTAGTCGCTGGTGATGACATCGGGGGCGATCTTCATCAGCAGGTTGGGTTCGTTGAAGAGCTGGAAGCTGCCGATCACCGAGAAGAGCAGGCAGAGCAGCAACGCGGGCCGCAGCGCGGGGAGTTTGACCGACCAGGCGATCCGCCAGGCGCCCGCGCCGTCCATCGCGGCGGCCTCGTACAGCTCGGTGGGGACGGTGCGCAGCGCGGCGTACAGGATGATCATGTTGTAGCCGGTGAACTCCCACGTGACGATGTTCGCGAGGCTGCCCAGCATCCAGGTTCCGCTGAGGAAGTCCGGTACGGGCAGGCTGAGTTCCCGCGCGAACTGGGCGAACGGTCCGAAGTCCGGCCCGTACAGGTACCCCCACATCAGGGCGGCGACGACACTCGGGACGGCGTACGGCACGAAGACGCCGAGCCGGATGATCCGGGCGAGCCGCAGGAGGCCGCTGTCCAGGGCGAGGGCGAAGAGGAGCGCCAGGGCCAGCATGACCGGCACCTGGATGACGAAGAAGAGCGCCACCCGCCCTACGCCGTGCAGGAGTTGGGAGTCGCCGAGGGCCTGTACGTAGTTGTCGAGGCCGACGAAGGCGGTGCCGCCGATCAGGCGTTCCTGGAAGAGGCTCAGGTAGGCGGCGTAGCCGAGGGGGGTGAGGAAGAGGAGGAGGAACAGGATCATGAAGGGGGCGACGAAGAGGGGTCCCGCCGACCTCCGGCGCGGTGCGGCCATCTCAGCTCCCCTTGACGGTGAAGCCCTGACCCTTGGCGTACGACGTGAGCCGTGACTGCCAACTCCCCAGCGCGGACACGGTGTCGGCGTGGTCGGCGAGGGACTTGCCGACGGTCTCGGTCCAGTCGGTGGCGGCCTGGTCGAGGAAGGGCGGCCACTGGAAGTCGGCGTCGACGGTCGAACTGATGCCCGCGAACACCTCGTTGACCTTCTGGCCGCCGTAGAAGGCGGGCGCGTCGCCGGTGAACGACGGGTCGGCGAGGAGGGCCTTGGTCGCCGGGAAGAAGAACTGTTCGGTGGCGAACATCTTCGCGCTGGCCGGGTCGCTGTTGAGGAACTGCGCGAACACGGCGGCCTGTACGGCGTTCTTGGTGCCCCGGATGACGGCGGTGGTGGAGCCGCCCCAGTTCCCGGAGGACGGCTTCGCGGCGTCCCACTGCGGGAGCGGGGCCGCGCGCCAGTTCCCGGCGGTGTCCTTCGCTGAGCCGGAGAGGAAGGCGGGTGCCCAGGCGGCGGTGAGCCAGGTCGCGTACTTGCCCTTGTTGAGGGCCGCGTACCAGCCGTCGGTGAAGTCGGGTTCGACGCCGATGACGCCCTCCTTCGCGAGGCCGCCCCAGTAGGCGCCGAGCTTCTTCGACACGGCGTCGTCGACGCCGATCGCGATCTCGCCCTTGCTCCGGCTGACGTACGGCTTGCCGCCCGCCTGCCACAACAGGCCGTGCCAGGCGGCGGGTTGGTTCGCGGCGAGGTTGGTGAGGTAGACGTCCGGGTCGGCCTGGTGGAGCTTGCGGGCGGCTGCGGCGAACTCGTCCCAGGTCCCCGGGACTTGGATGCCGTGCTTGTCGAAGATGTCCTTGCGGTANNGACCTGGCCCCAGGTCCAGTCGACGAACGTGGACTTGAGGGCTTCGGCGCCGTACGGCCGTAGGTCCAGCAGGTTGTTGGTGATGGTGAAGGTGGGGATCGCCTGGTACTCCATCTGCACCAGGTCGGGGGCGCCGCTGCCGGCCTTCAACGCCGTGCGCAGCTTGGTGTATTGAGGGGTGCCCTGGCCGGCGTTGACGATCTTCACCTTGACCGCCGGGTACTTCTGCTCGAAGAGGGCGATCTCCTTGGCGATGTTCGGGACCCAGGTCCAGAAGGTGAGTTCGGTCGGCGTCTTCATCGCCTTGTCGATGTCGGCCTGGCTGACCGGCTGGGTCGCGGACTGCGACTTCCCCGAGTCACCGCCGCCGCAGGCGGTCAGGGCGGCGCCGAGGGAGAGGGCGCCGGTCGTCGTGAGGAAGAGGCGGCGGCTCATGGACGCGGACG
>NZ_LIRL01000255.1 GCF_001419795.1 Streptomyces niveiscabiei | reverse complement strand
TAGGGGCGCGGGGAACTGCGCGACCAGCCACAACGAACCCGCACCCGGCAGCGCTCCCCGTTCACCCCTTCACCGCCCCCGTCAGCATCCCCTTCTTGAAGTGTTTCTGGACGAACGGGGAGAGGACGGCGACCGGTAGCAATGCCATGACCATGACGGCCATTTGGACCGCGAGGCCGGACAACTCGCCGGTGCGGATGGCCTGGCTGAGGCCTACGGGGGCCTCTTGTTTCTGGACGAGTTGGATCATGACGTTCTGGAGGGGCATCATGTTCTGGTCGTTGAGGTAGAGGGACGCGTTGAACCAGGCGCTCCAGTAACCCACCGCGTAGAACAGGGTGATGACGGCGATGACCGCCCGGGACAGCGGGATGACGATCTGCCGCAGGATGCGGAAGTCCCCGGCGCCGTCGATGCGCGCGCTGTCGATCAGCTCCTGCGAGATGCCCATGAAGAACCCGCGCAGGACGAGGATGTTGAAGACGCTGATCGCGCTGGGCAGGATCAGCGCGAGGTAGGTGTCGGTGAGGCCGAGGGACTGGACCAACAGGTACGTGGGGATGAGCCCGGCGCTGAAGAACATGGTGGCCAGCAGCAGCATCAGCATCCACCGGTGACCGAGGGACCCGGTGCGTGAGAGCCCGTACGCGCACAGGACGGACACGGTCATCGAGAACAACGTACCGACGACGGTGATGAGGACGCTGATGACGGCGGCCCGGGTGACCTGCCCGCCGCTGAGCAGCTCGCGGTAGGCGACGAACGTGATCCCCTTGGGGATCATGACGAGCCCGCCGGCCTTGTCGATGGTCTCCCGCGAGGAGAGGCTCGTGACGATGATGATCCACAGCGGGAAGAGGATGGAGAGGCAGGCGAGGGCGAGGACGATCCCCTTCCCCGCGAGCCCCGCCTTCGTGGGCTCCTCCTCCCAGACGGGCCGCGGCGGGGCCTCCCAACGCCCGGGTTTCTGGACGGACTTGTCGAGCACGGCGCTCATTTCTTGTACACCCCCTGCTCGCCCATGAGATGGGCCACCTTGTTCGCGACGAGGACGAGGCCGAGACTGACGACGCCCTTGATGAGCCCGGCGGCTGCCGCGTACCCGAAGTCCTGGTTGCGGACGCCGTTCCACCAGACGAAGGTGTCGAGGACTTCGGCGGCACCTGGTCCGACGGCATCGCGTTGCAGCAGGATCTGTTCGAACCCGACGGTGAGGGCGTCACCGACGCGCAGGACCAGCAGCAGGGCGATGACGGGCCGCAGCGCGGGCAGCGTGACGTGCCAGATGCGCCGCCACCGCCCGGCCCCGTCCATCGCGGCGGCCTCGTACAGATCGTGGTTGACGGAGGCGAGGGCCGCGAGGAAGACGATGATGCCCCAGCCGGCGTCCTTCCAGACGCTCTCGGCGGTGACGAGGAACTTGAAGGTGCCGGGGTCGGACATGATGTTGAGCCCGTTGTACCCGTGTTCGCGCAGGAGCTGCGACAACAGCCCGGCGCCGCCGAAGAGTTGCTGGAAGACGGCGATGACGAGGACCCACGAGAAGAAGTGCGGCAGGTAGAGGATCGCCTGCGCGAAGGCCCGGATCCGGGGCCGCACGACGCTGTTGATGAGCAGCGCGAGCAGGATCGGGATCGGGAAGTAGAGGATGAGCTGGAGGAAGAAGAGGACCAGCGTGTTGACGACGGAGTCCCAGAACGCCGAGTCCTCGAAGAGGCGTTGGAAGTTCTCCAGCCCGACCCAGGGGCTGTGCAGGATGGAGACGACGCCGTTGGAGCTGGCGTAGGGGTCGTAGTCCTGGAAGGCGACCACGTTGCCGAGGATCGGTACGTAGTTGAAGAGCAGGACCAGCAGCACGGCCGGCAGGGTCATGAGGATGAGCACGCGGTCGCGCCGGAAGCGCAGCCGTACACTCAGTTTTCCTGCCTCACTTCTCCTCTTCGGGCGTTTCTTCTTGGGGGAGTCGGCGATGCCGCCGGCCGTCGCCGTACTCCGCTTCCCCGTCTCGTCGGCCTCGGTCTCGCTCCGGGGCACCGTGCTGTGGGACACGGCCGTCCTCCTCGCCTCGGGTCAGCTCGCCGCCGTGCCGTTGTCGTCGAGCAGCTTCTGGTACCAGTCGCGCAGCCCGTCGCCGCCCTTCTTGCGCCAGTCGCTGACCCACGCCTGCATGTCGCTGATCTTCTTGCGCCCGCGCACGATGTCGTCCTCCAGCTGCTCCATGTCGTTGGAGAGGTTGGTGAACCGGGCGGGTTCGGTGATCTGGAGCCCGTAGAAGGTCGACTTCTTGGTGAGCGCTCCCATCCGCTGCTGCCATTCGACGGCGGCGCGGCCGATGTCGGGGAAGTCGGGGCGGGCGATGGTCGCGGCGGGGCTCGCGAGCGCGAGGTTGCTGGCGAGGTCGATGTTGCCCTGGTCGGTCCGGACGGGGACGCCGTCCTTGATGTTGTAGTGGGTGCCTTGGACGCCGTACTGGGTGAGCATGTACTCCTTCGTCCCGTACGGCGCGGCGGTCACGTTGGCGACGGCGAGCGCGTCGCGGACGACCGCCTCGGAGGCGCTGCGGTTGATGAAGGCGAAGATGTTGGCGGGCTGGGTGGCCCAGAGCTGCGGCGGGCCGTCGCCGTTGCCGAAGATGTCCATGCCCCAGATCTTGAACTCGGGGTTGTGGGCCTGCTGGACGGCCTGCTGGCCCCACCAGCTGGACATGTCGTTGTTGTAGATGAGGAACTCGCCGGCCGCGAACTTGGTGCTGGGGTCGACGGCCTGGCTCTTGCCGAGCCGCGCGTCGGGGTGGACGACACCGGCGGCGAACAGCTTCCTCGTCCACTCCAGGGCTTCGAGGTACTCCTCGGTCTCGACGCGGTAGATCAGCTTGCCGTCGACCTGGTTCCAGCCGAGCGCCTTCTCGCCGCCGGAGAGCACCCCGAACGAGCTGAACGCCGTCCACTTCATGTCGCCGCAGGCCCACCGCTTGGCCCTGGGGTTGGTGATCTCCTTCGCCAGCGCCATGAACTCGTCGGTGGAGGTGGGGACTTTGTACCCCTCCTTGTCGAAGATGTCCTTGCGGTAGAAGGGCACGATGTTGCCGACGTACGACGCCGGCATCGGCAGGCCGCGCAGTTTGCCGCCGAAGATGCCGCGCCGCCAGGCGTCGGTGGGGATCGCCGCGAGGTTCGGGAACTCCTTGACCGCGTCGCCGGACAGGTAGGGCCCGAGGTCGGCGAACTTGCCGATGATGGCGCTGGGTATCCGGCCGCCCATGTTCCAGCCGGGGACGACGACCACGTCCGGTACGTCGCTGGAGGCGAGGACCGCGCCGAGCTTCTGGTCGTAGGTGTTGCCGTCCTGGTTCTGCCAGGTGAGGTCGACGCCGATCAGGTCGCTCATGGCCTTGTAGTAGGCGTTGTCGCTCTTGGGCGGGGAGCCCCAGAGCGGTGCCATGACGGTGAGCTTGCCGCCCTTGCCGAGCTTCTTCGGCACCGACGTCTTGAGGGCCGCGGGGTCGACCTTGCCGACGAACCCGACCGCGGAGCCGTTCTTCGACGGGATGTCGGGCGTCACCACGTTGCTGGCGACGTAGGCCGGGAGGATCCCCTTGGCGTTCTTGCCCGAGGTGGTGCCGTCGCGCGAGCCGCTGTCGGAGCCGCCGCAGGCGCTCAGCAGGGGCATCCCGCCCGCGACCGCGGCGGTGGCGACCGCCGTGGAGGCGAGGAAGCTTCTCCGGCTGGGCCCGGAGGAGGCGGAAGCGGCGTTCGGCGTCATTGCGTCAACCCTTCATGGCGCACCTGGACACCCGGCGGTGGCTCGTCGGCTGCGATGTCCTCGGTGGAACTGGCTGAGCCGAAGCAGACGTCCGACCAATGCCGTGGGACTCCTGACGGACTCTTAGTCGAAGCGCTTCGATGTTGCTGTGAGGTTAAGTGAAGCCCTGGGGGCGCACAAGGGTCGCTTCCAATATTCCTTTGACAGGAGAGATCGGAGCTTCCCGTATGCGCCACTTGAAATAACCGTGCGGTCCCTTGACACCCGCACCGCCGCCCGCCGAGCATCGAAGCGCTTCGAAAGAGCCGCTCCGGTCCACCGCAAAGGGAACTTCACGTGACCGCTTCCCCGTCCTCCACGCCGCCCTTCCGCGATCCGCGCCTGCCGTTCGCGAAGCGCATCGACGACCTGCTGTCCCGCCTGACGCTCCAGGAGAAGGTGGCGTTCCTGCACCAGTACGTCCCTGCCGTCGAGCGGCTCGGCATCGCCGCGTTCCGCACCGGGCAGGAGGGTCTGCACGGCGTCGCCTGGATGGGTCCGGCGACGGTCTTCCCGCAGGCGGTGGGGCTCGGCGCGACCTGGAACCCGGAGCTGGTGCGCCGGGTGGGCGCGGCGGTCGCCGAGGAGACGCGGGCGATGAGCGCGCGCGACGACCGGGTGGGCCTCAACGTGTGGGCGCCGGTGGTGAATCTGCTGCGCCACCCGCTGTGGGGCCGCAACGAGGAGGGCTACTCGGAGGACCCCCGGCTGACGTCGGCGATCGCCACCGCGTACACGCACGGCCTGCGCGGCGACCACCCCGAGTACTGGCGTACGGCGCCGGTCCTCAAGCACTGGCTGGCCCACAACAACGAGACGCGGCGCGACACTTCGTCGTCCTCGGTCCGTCCGCGCGTGCTGCGCGAGTACGACCTGCCGGCCTTCCGCGCCACGGTCGAGGCGGGCGCGGTGGCCGGGGTGATGCCCGCGTACAACCTGGTCAACGGCCGCCCCAACCACGTATCGCCTTATCTGAACGACCACTTGCGCACCTGGACGGACGCCGAGCTGTTCGTCTGCTCGGACGCCTGCGCGCCCTCCAACCTGGTCGAGCCGGAGCAGTACTTCGACACGTACGAGGAGTCGACGGCGGCGGCGGTCCTCGCGGGCGTGGACAGCTTCACCGACCACGGCACGGACCCGTCGAAGACCGTCGAGCGCGTCAACGGGGCGCTGGAACAGGGCCTGTTGACGGAGAAGGACATCGACGCCGCGGTACGGCGCCAGCTGTCCGTCCGGTTCCGGCTCGGCGAGTTCGACCCGGCCCTCGACCCGTACGCGTCCGGCGGCGCCTTCGACACCCCGGAGCACTGGGCGCTCGCGCGGGAGGCCGCCGAGCAGGCGATCGTCCTGCTGCGCAACGACGGCATGCTGCCGCTGGCCCCCGACGCGCGGATCGCGGTCGTCGGGCTGCTCGCCGACGAGTGCAAACTCGACTGGTACAGCGGGACGTTGATCCACCGGTCGACTCCGCTGGAGGGGCTGTACGAGCGGTTCGGGGCGGACCGGGTTCAGTTCGTGGAGGGCGTGGACCGGGTACTGCTGAAGACGTCGACGGGGTCGTACCTGACCGTCCCCGCGACCGAGTCGGACGACGAAGTGCGGGGCGCGGAGGGGGCGTTGGACCCGGCGCTGCTCAAGGGGCGTACGGACATCCCGCCGTTGACGGTGTCCCCGGACGGCGGCACCGAACTCGCCCTCGCCGACTGGGGGAACGGCGTCCTCACCCTGCGCGCGCCCGACGGGCGGTATCTGTCCGTCGCCGAGGACGGGTATCTGCGGGCGTCCGCCGACCAGCCCGGCGGGTGGGTCGTCCAGGAGACGTTCCGCCTCGAAGAGCACGAAAAGGGCCACGGAAAGGGTCACCTCCGTCATCTCGGCACAGGTCTGCTCGTACGGGTCGCCGCCGACGGCGTGAAGGTTGCCGCCGAAGATCCGGAGATCTTCGAGCTGGTGGTCGTGGAGCGCGGCGAGGACGCGGTGGCCCGGGTCTGCGCCGACGCGGACGTCACGCTGGTGATCGCGGGCAACGACCCGCACATCAACGGCCGTGAGACGGAGGACCGTTCGACCCTCGACCTCCCTCCGCACCAGGCCGGCCTGCTGACCGCCGCGCGCACCGCGAACCCGCGTACGATCCTGGTCCTCACCTCGTCCTACCCGTACGCCCTCGAACCCGGCCCGCTGCCCGCGGTGCTGTGGACGGCCCACGGCGGCCAGGCGGCCGGCACAGCCCTCGCCCGGGTCCTCGCCGGCGACGTCTCCCCCGCCGGGCGGCTCCCCCAGACCTGGTACGAGTCCGACGCCGACCTCCCCGACCTCCTCGACTACGACGTCATCGGCAGCCGTCAGACGTACCTCTACTTCGAGGGCAGGCCGCTGTACCCCTTCGGCCACGGCCTGTCCTACGCGTCCTTCTCCTACGGCGACCTGAAGGTCTCGGCGACGGACACGGCCGTCCAGGTGTCCTTCTCGGTCACCAACACCGGCGCCGTCACGGCCGACGAGGTCCCCCAGCTCTACACCCGCGCCGTGGACCCGTCGGTCACGCGGCCCCGGCGTGAACTCCTGGCCCACACCCGCATCACCCTCCAGCCGGGGGCCCGCCACTCGGTCTCCTTCGAAGTCCCCCTGTCCGCCTTCGAGTTCTGGGACGTCGCCCGGGACTCCTGGCGCCTCGACCCCGGCGAGTACGACATCCTCGTCGGCACGTCCAGCGAGGACATCCGCCTGCGTACGCCGCTGACCCTCACCGGCGAGCCCGCCGCCCCCCGCCCCGTCCTCCGACTCGGCCTGCCCGCCGCCGACTTCGACGAACAGAGCGGCGCGGAGATCGTGGACCGCACGAAGCGGGCCGGGGACTCGGTGACGCCGGGCGCCTCGGGGGTGGCCCAACTGGTGTACCGGGCCTGCGACTTCGGCCCAGGTGCGACCCAGGTGACGGCGGAGGTGGCGGGCGAGGGAGAACTGACCCTGGAGGCGGGCGGCACCCAGACCGTCCTGCGCCTCTCCTCGCCCACCGAATCGCCGTACACCTACACCCTGTTGGACGCCCCCCTCGCCCTCACCGGCGTCCACGACGTCCGCGTGAAGCTGCGCGGGCCGCTACGGGTGGCGCATCTGGGGTTCTCCATCTGAGTACTCGATGTACTCGGCGAGGTCGTCGAGCCGGCTGTCGTCGGCGCGTTCCCGGACGTCGTTCAGGAGCCAGTCGAGGAGTTCCGGGGTCGCGTGGTATTCGTCGTGGAAGCCCATGTGCAGGTCGGTGACCTCGTACTCGAAGAGGACGTCGTGGACGAAGTCGGCGAGCTGGGCGTCGGCGGCCGGGGTGCGGGTGGCGGTCCAGGCGTCCAGCCAGGGCCGCAGCTCGCCGGTGGCGGCCGTGACGAGCGCGAGCACCTTCCGGGGCCTGGCAGCGCCGGGGTGCGTCGCCAGGGTGGCCCGCCACCAGGCCACCCACACCTCCCGCACCGCCGCCACCAGCGGCGGATCCCACGCCGCCCACGACGCCTCCAGCAGCCGGGTCGCAATCAGCTCCGTGTCGGTGTGCAGCCGTCCGGTGACAACTCCCCTGAGAATCCTCGGAGTCAGCCGCCGGTAGAGCCGGGGGAAGTCCGCCCAGTGATCCGCCACCTCGGACGACACCGCCGACACCAGATCCTCCGGTATCAGCTCCACCGCCCCCGAGAGCTCCACGAAATCCCGCTCGGCGTAGCAGTACGTGCACCCCTCGACCCTGAACGCCTCTTCACCCGCGAACGCCTCGTCCAACGCGTCCAACACCGACCTGAGTTCCTGCTGCGGGGACATGGCAACCGTTCCTATTCAGTGAGCAGGAGTGGGTCTTGGACCCATGCCTGGTCGCTGCGGGCATCCCGAACGGTGTTGGGTGTCCTGGTCGCCCGCGTACGTGCCGCGTCCGGTGGCTCGCATCGTGTGCGTGGTCCAGGAACGCGGAGGCGGGGTCCCTCACGCCCAAGGGTTTCCGGTCGGGCCTGGACGGTCCGATGCCCGCGACGATCACTCTGTTCGTCACGGGGCGGTGCCGTCCGACGCCGGATCGGATGCCCTTGGGCGCGTCGCCCGATCGCGATGCTCGCGGCATCGTGACGGGTCGTCCTGCGGGTTTTCGTGGTGAGGGGTTTCTGCCAGTGCTGCGCGCCCCACATCGAGGTGTACGCCGGATCGACAGCGATGATCGCGATGCCGGTCCGGTCGGCCATCGACGTCAGCCGGGCGCGGAGCTTCCTGGTCGGCATACCGGAGATGAGCTGCTTGAAGCGTTTCTTGCGGCCGTGCTTCTCGCGGGTTTTCTCCGCCGTGAAGTCGAGGTCCTCGACGGCGATGGCCTTGACGCCGCATGACCTGGCCCAGTTCAGGAGCCGCGTGAGGGCGTGGCGGACCTGCGCGTCGCGGTGGTCGGCGGTGCCGGACAGGTCGTAGAAGAAGCGGCGCGGGCTCCCGATGGGGTTGCCGTGGGGGTCAAGGCGCCAGGCGGCGAGGTGATCGGCATTGGTGTCGACACCGATCACCCCTTCGGCGAGGGCTGCGGCCAGGGGGATCGTCCGGGTGACGGGGAAGGTCCAGGCGGCGGTCAGGTACCAGCGCCCGCGTGCCGTGTCGTGGTGGATGCGGTAGGCGACGGCCCGGTTCGCCTCGACGCGGTCGGCCCACTCGGTCCCCCGGTGCGGGAAGAACACCGGCGCGGCCAGGACGTACCGGCCGTGCCCGCTGTTGGCGTGCGCGGCGAGAGGCGCGGGGAGCTTGATGCTCACCTCGCCGTCCGGGGCGACACGGATCGTCTCGTTGCCGTAGCGCTTGCCGGACTCACCATCGGCCTGGAGGAACCAGCGCCCGGCCTCCCACCGCTCACGCCACTGGGTCTCGGTGAGCCGGGCCTCTTCGAGGTGGTGGCGGGTGGTGAGCAGACGCCTGCCGCCCCGCACGACACGGACGACGCCGGCCTCACGGTCGGTACGCACAGCAGTCAGCCGGTCTTGCAGGACGTGCAGGCGGCGGGACTTGTGGAACCACTCCCCCTGCGAGCGGTAGCCGCCCGGCGCCCGTTTGCCGCCCTTCTCCCCGAGAGGCAGCGACAGCCGGTGCCGGATCGTACGGACACCGGCTTCGAGGGACTGGACGTGAGCGGCCTGCCCGCGCCGGGCCAACGCCCACTGATCATGCGTGGCCTTCGTGATCGACCCCGCCCAGCGGGACGACGACAACGGCGTCAGCTCCCGCTTACGGACCGCCCACGTCTCAGCGGAATGCTCCAGCCCGTCAGCACACCGCACCTTGAGGTCACGGGACGCGAGCGAGCCCAGATGCGCCCCCACCAGTCGCAGCACCTCCTCATCCTCCGGCGTCAGGCCCTTCAGACGGGTACGTATCGCCACACCGGTAGGGCCGGGCACCACGAACGGCGCCGCCACCTCCCGCAGCCCACCCATCCCGACCACCCTCCCCTCCGGAGCCGAAGACCTTCCTCACCGCCCTCAACGACCACCACGAAGAAAGGTCACGCGTTCGACGAAAGAAACTTTGTTCCCTCGCGCGTGAAGCACTCGCCAGGACTTGGACACACCCCTGTACGCCAGAACACACTCCCCTGCTGTTACACCGCAGCAGTCCACAACCCCTGAGTGACTCCGTCCGGGTGACCGGCGAAGATTGCAGGCTAGCAACGGGGCCCGCTTCGGCGCCCGGCGAATTCACGTCTCTTCGCGGACCATGCAGTCGTACAGCGGCGAGCCCTCGAACGGGCGGGACACCCCGGCCTTCCGGTACCCCCATGCCTCGTACGCGGACCTCGCGGGAGCGGCCTCGGGTTCCGGGCGGACCGTAAGGGTGACTCTCTCGGCGTCCAGTCCTCGCAGCAGGCGGCGGTGCAACGCGGTGGCGATGCCACGCCGTCGCCACGGCCCGCGTACGGCCAACTCGATGACGACGAAGGTGCGTCGACCGTCCTCGTGGGTGAATTCCGGTGACAGGTACGCGTCTTGGAGGTTCTCCCACCATCGGGTGTCCGGTGCGAGGTGGTAGCCGTAGGTGAAGCCGACGACCTCCTCTTCCTCGCGGGCCAGAATCAGGCGCATGCCGGGGCGCCTGGTCTGGACGTGGTAGTGCTTGGCGAACTCCGCTACGTCGTCCGGGCCTTCGCAGTAGGGGGGTTCCTGGTAGATCTCGGTGTAGGCGGGGAGGAAAGCGGCCAGCTTCGCGTCCGCGTCGAGTGCGTCGTACCGCTCGTAGATCACTCAGGCGGCTCCTCTGGACTCGGTGTACTCGGTGAGACGGCCGACGGCGTCGCGGGTGATGACGGAGTCGACGGTGCGCAGCAGGGTGGTGACTTCCTTGAGGCGTCGGGTGACTCGCCCTGACTCGACCTCCGCGAGGTGGTCCAGGCTCTCGACGGCGTACGCGGCGGCTTCGTCCGCTTCTCCTGCGTGGACGAGGCTGCGGGCGAGGGTGAGGCGGTAGAGGGCGCGGTTGCGGCCGTATGCACGGTCCTGGTGGTCCAGGGCTGCCCGCAGGAACTGCGCCGACGCCTGAGGTCTGCCCGCCTCGGCGTAGAACAGACCGTGGGCGTAGTCGAGTTCGGCGTGGCCGTGAAAGGCGGCCCAGGCCGGGGAGGGGCGACCGCGTTCGCCTCGCTCGACGAGCCTCATCGAGTCGGCCAGTCTCTTCTTCGCGGTGGAGTGATCTCCCATGAGCGAGAGTGCGCGGGCCTCGCGAGACGCGAGAAGGGATTGCAGGACGAGGGCACCTCCCCGTGCGGCGCGGTCCTGGGCGGCACGGGCGAGATTCACTCCGTCGCGGGGGCGGCCCTCGTAGCTGGCCTGCATGCTCAGGGAGGCGAGGACCAGAATCGCCAGGTTGTTGTCACCGAGGACGGTCGCGGTCGTAAGTGCCTCACCCCAGTAACGGCGGGCCCGGCCCTGATCGCCCGCGTCGTAGTACAGCCAGCCGCAGTGTTCGGCGGCCTCCCCGGCGAGGAGTTGGAGCTGTCGGCCGATCGCATCCAGGTAGTGGGCGGTGTTGATGATCCGCTCGACCCGTCTCAGATGCTTGCGTGCGAGTGAGCGGACGTCGTCTCCGCCGTAGGCGTCGTCCAGTTGATAGAGCGAGCGGAGGCCGTCGCGGAGTTCGACGACATGGGTCGTACCGATGGTCCCGGGCCGCACGGACGACAGCGCACCGGCTGCGGCGACAGCCCCGGCGGAGTCCTGGATGAACGTCCGACGTTTCACGCTCCCCATGCCTTCCTGTGCGAGGAAAGGTGTACCTCCCACAGTCGCACCCGGTGGCGGCCCGGGGAAACCCAGGTCCCTGGGGTCACACGCGAACATCGCGTGCAGCACCCGCCACGCCCGCGCTCTCGGCATCGGCGGACACGGCCCACGCCACCTCCGCGCCTGCCGGTCGGTCAACGTCACCGCTTCGCCCAGTAGTTCAGCGGCTTCCTCGAACGCCCGCAGAAAGTCCGCCGGTCTTCCCCAGCCCGCCGCGATGCAGGCGTGCTCGAAGAGCGTCGGTTCAGCCATCTCGTACCCCAGCGTCACATCCGTGCACTGACCGTAGCCACATTCGCGGCCGTGGAAGGTCCCCTTGCTTCAAAAGTCCGGCGAAAAGTCCGCTCGGAGGTCCGTCTCTCCCTGGGCACACGACGGTTGACTCGGTGTCGAGGGAGCCGAAGAGAGGAACCCCTCCCGTGAACAGCACGACCCGCCCGGCCCGCACCGGCATCAGGACTCACGGCAAGAACTTCCCCCGCGTACCGGAATCCGCCCGTGCCGCACGGCGGTTCGCGGAAGCCGCGCTCAACAGCCTCGCGCTCAGCGGCCTTTCCGACTCAGTGACCCTGATCGTCTCGGAGCTCGTCGCCAACGCCGTGTGCCACGCCGAGGGTGGCTCGATCCGCGTGACCCTCAGCCTCATCGGCGACCGGCGCGTACGCGTCGCCGTCAGCGACGAGAGCCGGTGCCTGCCGCGCCTCGGAAGCCCGGCCCCGGAGGACGACCAGGGTCGCGGCCTTCCCATCATCGAGGAGTTGTCGGACCGCCTGGGCGTCGACTGTCTTCCTCACGGCAAGCGCGTCTGGGCCGAGTTGACCGTCGACCGGGAGCGCCGATGACGAACATCACGCTTGCTTCCTCACCGAACACCCCCGGCCTCGCAGACGTGTTCGTGTACGCCGCGACGCAAATCCACGAGGCTGCCGGAGAGTTGTGGCCCGGAGAGCACATCGTCCTGGAAAGCCACGTCCCCAGCGCCACCGGGTACGTACACCGCGTCGGCGATCGTGCCCTGTACGCGAAGACGTCCTTCCTCGGCATGTCGCTCGTCTCCCTTCTGCGCGGCGCCGGCGGCCCTTGGCCCGTTGTCCGTCAGGCTCAACAGGCATACCGGGCCCGGCCCGACAGCCTGCCCGCACGCGAGGCGGCGCAACTGAGATTGCTTGCCGCGATGGCCGCCCCCAGGGTGTGCGCTCTCGCGGGCCTCAAGTCGGGTGTCGTCTTCACCAAGCCGGTGTCCGGACCGTCGTTGGGTGACGTGCTGCTCGCCCAACCGGACGACACATCGGGGCTGTTGTCCAGGGCGTTCGCCGAGTTGCACCCGATCCATCAGCCGGACACGGCCCGACGCCTCGCTCCAGCCTGGGACATCGGAGAGCGTGGGATCACCGGCACTTTTCTCCGGAAGTTCAACGGGCTGTCCGGGCAGGCATACATCGCCCTCCTCGGCGCGGAACGCTGCGAGCACGGCGCGCGTGAAGAGGTTGTCGAACTGATCCACCGGTCCGTCGGCAGGCTGAGGCAGCTACGCATGGCCCTGCCTCCGGCAACCGGCACGACACTCGTGTACGGCGACCTGAAGCCGGAACACGTGCTCTTCCCCGACGGCCCTGGCGAACGGCCGGTATTCATCGACCCTGGACTCCTCAGGGCGGACGCCATGGCGGACCTGGCCAAGCTCATCAGCCGTATCGTCCTGTTCCTCACCATCAGCCGACCCGGTCCGTCTGTCGCTCGACGTATCGCCACTGGCCTCGACGACTTCGCGCGGCGCCAGACCACCGGGCGCGCATGGTTACGACACGTCCTGACGCTCTGGCTGATGGACACCGTCAACATCGTCACGACCTACCTTTCGGCGCCGGCCGACCTGCCCCTGCCGTCTCCCGCCCTGGCACTCATCGAACGTGCGGTGCCGGTGTGCTCCTTGGTGGCGGACCTCGCGTCCGAGGCGACGCGGAACGACACATGGGAGCGTGCGTCGACCAGGGTTGTGGTGGTGGCCTCGTGAAGCCCACCGTCGGAGTGATCGGCTGCGGTGCTGTCGGCCAAGCGGTCGGCGCCGCCCTGGTCGTGCTCGGTTTCTGTGACCGACTCCTCCTCGTCTCGCGCACCGCCGAACAGGCCACTGCCCTCAAGGACGACCTCGACGACATGCGCGTGGCGTGCGGCTCGCCAGTACGGCTGCACGCCGTACGGATTGACGAGTTGCGAGACTGCGCGGCCGTGGTGGTCGCCGTCCGTGCCCAGTTCGCGAACAGCCACAGCACGGACGTCCGCATGGGCGGTGCAGAGGCGAACTCAGTCGTGATCAGTGCGCTCGCCGCCCGGCTACGCGGCTATACCGGCACCGTGCTGATGGTGACGAACCCCGTTGACCTCATGACCCGCCTGTTCGCCGACGTATCCGGCTGCCCTCGTGTCTTCGGCGTCGGCTCCGCGCTGGACACGGCCCGTTACCGGCTCACCGTCGCACGACTGCTCAGCGTCCCCGTCGGCGCCGTACACGGTCACGTGATCGGTGAGCACGGTGACGCCGCCGTCATCTGTGCCTCGTCCACAACCGTCGACGGAATGCCCGTTCCCGTCCCCACCTCCCCTGGCCCCCTCCGAAACACGCCAGTTGGAAGCCGCCCGGTCCAAACTCCGCGCCGCCTACAGCATGTTGTCCACCCTGGAGAAGGACCTCACCGTGACCACTCACTTCGTACGCCTTCAGGCCGCCGACGCGGCAGTCATCGTCGCCTGTGCCGAACGGGCCGTCACCGACTGGGCAGTTCGCTACTTCGGCCCCTGGTGGGAGGCGGCGGAAACAGCTGTCGAGACGCACCCCCTCGTCACCGCCCGAGTGAACCGCGACGCCTACGCGGAAGCCTCCCTCGCCGTAACCCTGGCCCCGCACACCAGCACCACGTACGCGAAGGCCCTGACCCTGGTCGCGCGGGACGACAAAGCGGCGGTCGTCCGTGCCGTCTCCCCCGGCGAGGGGCTCGCCTACCTGTCCGAGCCGGAGTTCGGCCGTCTGACCATCACCGGGTGCGAAGCCGAACCCGTCGCCCTCGCCACCGCCCGCCTGGCCCGCGAGGTCATGCGGGGTGTCCTGCTGCGGTCGGGCTGGTCGGTGCTGCACGCCTCGGCCGTGACGGATCAAGTCGGGCGTACGGTGCTGGTGTTCGGGCGGAAGGGTGCGGGCAAGACGACCGCCGCCCTGGCCTTGGCGAGCCGTCGCGGCTTCCAACTCCTCGCCAACGACCGCGTGTTCGTCCGCCCTGACGGCAACGGCCGTGTGGACGTCCTGCCTTGGCCCTCGGCGGCGGCAATCGGGCTCGGACTGCTCGACGCGCTGGGGTGGTTCGACACCGCGCGGGATCGGCTCAGGAGCGGCGAGGCCCTGCACCCGACACAGGACGCGCGCGTTACCGCCGCCCTCCTCGCCGGCCACCGCGAACCTCTGTGGGACAACGGCAAGGAGCTCAAGACCCAGGTCTTCCCCGACCAGTTCGCGAGTTGGTTCGGCCTCTCGCTCGCGACCGGCGGCAAGGCGGCGGCTCTCGTCTTCCCCCGTGTCGTTCCTGGCGCCGCCCCAACGCGTGAATCCACCGAACGGCGCCTGAACGACGCCGACTTCATGAGCGGCGCGACCGAAGACCGCTACCCCGACATCTTCGCCCTCGCCCGCGTGGACGGCGGCGGCACCGAGGCGTCCCGCCGCGAGGTGACCGACCTGTTGGCGCGGCTCCCCCACCACCCCGTCGTCCTCGGCCACGACCTCACAGAGAACGCCGGACTCCTGGCCGGGCTCGTCTGAAACAGAAGGGGCCCGGCACCGGAAGGCATCGGTGCCGGGCCTCTTCATAGGACGGCGGGTCAGCGCCTGGAAGGAGCTTAGGTGAAAATGGTTCCCATTAGCAAGACCCTTGCCACATTCCGGTCGGTCAGAGCGCCAGCCCCGTCAGGACCAGCACCCGCTCGTACGTGTAGTCGTCCATCGCGAACTTCACGCCCTCCCGGCCGACCCCGGACAGCTTCGCGCCGCCGTACGGCATCTGGTCGGCGCGGTAGGAGGGGACGTCGCCGATGATCACGCCGCCGACCTCCAGCGCGCGGTGCGCGCGGAACGCGGTCTGGACGTCGTGGGTGAAGACGCCCGCCTGGAGGCCGTACTTGGAGGAGTTGACGGCGGCGAAGGCGGCGGCCTCGCCGTCGACCTTCTGGATGGAGAGGACGGGGCCGAAGACTTCCTCGCGGGCGAGGGTCGTGTCCGCCGGGACGTCCGTCAGGACCGTCGGCGCGTACGACGCGGCGTCGCGCTTGCCGCCCGTCAGGAGGGCGGCGCCCGCCGAGACCGCCTCGTCGACCCAGGACTCGACGCGCTTGGCGGCGTCCTCGCTGACCAGGGGGCCGACGTCGGTGGACGCGTCGGAGGGGTCGCCGGTGACCTGCGCCTCGACCGCCGCGACGATGCGCGGGACGAGCCGGTCGTACACGGCCGCGTCGACGATGACCCGCTGGACGGAGATGCAGGACTGGCCGCCCTGGTAGTTGGAGAAGGTCGCGATGCGGGTCGCGGCCCAGTCGAGGTCCGCGTCGGAGGACCAGTCCGCGAGGACGACCGCAGCGCCGTTGCCGCCCAGCTCCAGCGTGCAGTGCTTGCGCGGCACCGAGTCCATGATCGCGTAACCGACCTTCTCGGAGCCGGTGAAGGAGATGACGGGGAGACGCTCGTCCTGGACGAGGGCGGGCATGCGGTCATTGGCGACCGGGAGGATCGACCAGGAGCCGGCGGGGAGGTCGGTCTCGGCGAGGAGGTCGCCGATGATCAGACCGGAGAGCGGGGTCGCGGGCGCGGGCTTGAGGATGATCGGCGCGCCCGCCGCGATGGCCGGCGCGACCTTGTGCGCGCACAGGTTCAGCGGGAAGTTGAAGGGCGCGATCCCGAGGACGACGCCCTTGGGGAACCGCCGGGTCAGCGCGAGCCGCCCCTGCCCGCCCGCGTCCGTGTCGAGCCGCTGCGCCTCGCCGCCGTTGAACCGGCGCGCCTCCTCGGCGGCGAACCGGAACACGGAGACCGCGCGCCCGACCTCGCCGCGCGCCCACTTGAGGGGCTTGCCGTTCTCGGCGGAGATCAGCTGGGCGATCTCCTCCGCGCGCTCGGCGAGCCGCTTGCTGACGTGGTCCAGCGCGGCGGCGCGCACGTGCGCCGGGGTCGCGGCGAACTCGCCCTGTACGGCGTACGCGGCGGCCACCGCCTCTTCGACCTGCGCGTCGGTCGGCACGCTCACCTTCCCGACGAGCCGCCCGTCCCAGGGGGACGTCACGTCGAAGGTGTCCTCGCCGGTGGCCTCGCGGCCGGCCAGCCAGAAGGCGTGGGTGGAAGTCATCGTCGGGAGCCCTTCCGCAAAGTCGACAGTCGCTGTCCACCGTAGGGCCGGGCGCCCGGTCGGGCGTTTGTCCTACGCGTCCGAGTGCACGGCGCCCACACTCCGCTTCGGCACACCGATCCGTACGACGACCAGCCGCAACGCCCCGAGCAGCACCGCCCCGAGACACCAGCTGGCGATCACGTCGAGCGGCCAGTGGTACCCGCGCCGGACCAGCCCGTACGACACGGCCGCCACCAGCACGACCGCCACGCCGACCGCCGTACGCCGCGCCCGCCCCGCCGCGAGCCATGGCAGCAGCACCAGGACCGCGCCGCCGTACGCGATCATCGCCGTCGCCGTGTGCCCCGAGGGGAAGTATCCGGTCGCCGGGGGGACGGCCGGGGTTCCCGGACGGTCGGTCCAGATCTTCAGCGGTACGACGATCAGCGGCACCAGCGCCATCGCCGCGAGGGCTGCCGCGGCGGGTCCCCACCACCGCGGTTCGCCCGCCCGGCGCCCCAGCCAGGCCACGTATCCCGCCACTACCAGCAGAACGGGCAACGCCACCTGGACGTTCCCGAGATCCGAAAGAAGTTCCGCGAACCGGTCGGGATGCCGCAGCGCCGAACTCAGCCGCTCGTCCCACCGCAACAGCGGCCCCCCGTCGGCCACCTGCCAGGTGAACAGGGCCAGCAGGAGAGCGGGTACGACGAGGAGACGGGCACTGATCGGCATGGGGCCAGCCTCTCAGGAAGCCGCGCCACTCAGGACCGGCCTCCGGGAAAGCGCACCGCTCAAGGCTGGCCTCCGGGAAAGCGCACCGCTCAAGGCTGGCCTCCGGGA
>NZ_LIRL01000254.1 GCF_001419795.1 Streptomyces niveiscabiei | reverse complement strand
CCCTACGCCAGGACCGACCGCACGATCCCCACCCGCTCCCCCCAACGAGCCTCGTACGACAGGGACTTGGTCCACGCGATACTCGACGAGGCGTACGTCTGCCACCTCGGCTTCGTCCGGGACGGCGCCCCCGTCGTCCTCCCCACCCTCTTCGGCCGCGTCGGCGAGCGCCTCTACATCCACGGCTCCACCGGCTCCCGCCCCCTGCGCATGACGGGCCAGGCCGCCGAGGGCCTCCCGGTCTGCGTGACCGTGACCCACGTCGACGGCCTGGTCCTCGCCCGCTCCGCCTTCCACCACTCGATCAACTACCGCTCGGTGATGATCCACGGCCTCGCCCACGACGTCACGGACCCCGCCGAGAAGCGCGACGCCCTGGACGCCCTGGTGAACCACGCGATCCCCGGCCGCGCCGCCGACTCCCGCCCGGCGAACAAGAAGGAGCTGGCGGCGACGGCCGTGATCCGCCTGGACCTGACGGAGGTCTCGGCGAAGACCCGCACGGGCGGCGTGAACGAGGAGCCCGAGGACCTCACCCTCCCGCACTGGGCCGGCGTCATCCCCGTCCACCGCACCTACGGCACCCCGCTCCCGGACCAGGCCCTGGCGCCCGGCACGGAACTCCCCGCGTATCTCGGGGAGTTGTGATCCCGATACACCTCAGGGGAGCCGTACAGCCCTACTCGCCCCCTCCCCGAGCCTCCGCCACCGCCAGTCCCGCCACCGAGCCCAGCATCAGCACCGTCCCCACCACCGTCGCCGCGGTGACCCGCTCCCCCAGCACCGCGACCGCCAGCACAGCCGCGCTGACCGGTTCGAGGAGCATCACCACGGACACGGTCGCCGCACGGACGACGGCCGCACCGGCGAAGTACAGGGCGTAGGCGAGGGCCGTGGGAACGGCGGCGATGTAGCCGACGAGCCACACCACCTGCCCCGGGTCGGCGGTGTGCGGCACCAGCCCCTCCCCCACCGCGAACGGCAGCAGGCACAGCGCGGTCACCGCGAACGCGCCGACGGTCGTCCCTGAGGCGTCCTCCGCGTTCCCCCACCGCCGGGTGATCAGCGTCAGCGCGCAGTACCCGGCGGCGGAGACCAGCCCGAGCAGCACGCCCCAGGGCCGTACGACCCCGCCCCCGCCGCCCGCGAACAGCACGCCGAGCCCGGCGAGCGCCCCGGCGACGGCGAGGACGCCGCCCCGCCCGAGCCGCTCGCCCAGCGTCAGCCGCGCGCCGAGCGCGATGAACACGGGCCCGGCACCGAGGGTGACGACGGTCCCGACGGCGAGGCCGGTCGCGGACACGGCCGCGAAGTACGCCGTCTGGAACACGGCGAGCGCGACCCCACTGGCCAGCGTCAGCGCCCACCACCGGGCACCCCGCGAGCGACGGCCGGGCCGGCGCCGTACGGTACGTACCGCCCGCGCGGCCAGCAGCAGGGCCAGCCCGACGACGCAGCGCCAGAAGGACAGCGCCACCGCGCCGAGGTCACTGACCCGGAAGACCAGCGAGGCGGCGGCCCCGGCGGTCCCCCAGGCGACCCCGGCGACGATCAGACAGAAGAGCCCACGGCCGACCGGCGACATGGGCAGGGAAAAAGTAGACACGCGTTCTCCGCAGAAGCACACGAGATCCGAAGAGTGGACTTCGTCTGCGGGCACCACCGTTCGGCCCGGCAGCAGCACAGCCGCGCCGGGCCGGTCACTCCGGAGGCCCGCCTCAGGCGGCCGGAGGCGGAAGAACGAGCGTCGAAGGCATGGTCAGGACCCTATACGGCGGTCTCGCGCGCGGCCAGGCCGGGTTCCGGACGCCCGCCCGCCACCGGCTCCCCGGACACCTTCGCGGGCGTCGCCGACTGCGCGACGAACGCGCCCAGCAGCACGACCGCGCCGCCCGCGAGCTGCGCCGCGCCGAGGTGCTCCCCGAGCAGCACCCACGCGAGGACGGTCGCGATCACCGCCTCCGAACACGACACGACCGTCGCGACCTGCGGCGACAGCCGCCGCACGGAGACGACGCCGGTCGTGTACGCCACGACGGTCGCCACCAGCACGATCCACCCGAGCAGCAGCCACGCGGGCACGCCGGCCCCGTTCATGTCGGCGCCGCGCCCGAGCACGGCCCAGTCGAGGTCCCAGGGGCGCGCGACGACCGTGAGGACGGCGGCGCCGACCAGCAGCCCGTACGCGATCACCCCGAACGGGTCCGGCGCGTCCTTGCCGGTGCCCCCTCGGTCGGACAGCACGAAGTACCCGACCTGGCAGCAGGCGGCGCCCAGCGCGAGCAGCACCCCGAGCGCGTCGAACCGCATCCCGGCCCACACCTCGACGACGCAGGCGAGCCCGCCGACGGCCAGGACGACGCCGGCCACGGCCCGCCGGCTCACCGCACGCCGCTGCACGAACCGCACCCAGCCCAGCACCAGCGCGGGCGCCAGGTACTCCAGCAGCAGCGCGACCCCGACGGGCAACCGCGAGATCGACCCGAAGTAGAACGCCTGCACCCCGGCGACGCCGAGCAGCCCGAACCCGGCGAGGAGTCCGGGCCTGCGCCGTACGAGATCCCGGTGCCGCCAGGCCACCGGCACCATCACCAGCGCGGCGAGCCCCACCCTCAGCCACACCACATGCAGCGGCTCGAGCCCGCTCTCGATCAACGGCTTCGCCGCGACCCCGGACCCCCCGAACGCCACAGCGGACACCGCCGCCAGTCCCAGCCCCACACCATTCGCCTTAGCCACGCCGCCATGATGACACCACCAGACAGCACCGTCACCCCACCAAGCTCCTGTCTCGCCCTGTGAACAGGGGGAGCTTGTTCCGCCCAGCCGCTCGCCCTGCGAGCAGGGGGAGTGTCTTCCGTCCAGCCACCCCAGCAATCACACCCCGCGTCCACCCC
>NZ_LIRL01000253.1 GCF_001419795.1 Streptomyces niveiscabiei | reverse complement strand
GTCGGTGCCGCGGCCAGCGCGACGGCCGCCGCGCTCGCCCCGGCACCGACAAGAAGCTGAAGTGTGCGCATGCGGCAAGCCAAAGCGGCCCGCCCGGGGCACGCACCCCGGGAGCCGCCGGGCAGGTGACGGATTCCTTCGTACGGCGCAACCGGGCACCGGGCCCTTCTGCCGGACCGTCAGCGCGCGTGCACCGTACGGCCCCCTTGAGGTGGCCGAGGTGGCGGGAGGCCGCCAGATTTACCTGAGTGTCCGTCAAAGTCCCCCCGCGGAGAGGGTTTCTCTACGTGCGTCCCCAGTCGTTGACACTCGCCGTCGCCTGCCTCGCCCTGCTCGCGCCGACCTCGCCCGCCGTCCCCCAGGCGTTCGGCCTCCCCACCTCCGAGGGCCCCGTCGCAGCGGCCGACCTGCTGGCCAAGGTGCGGGGCTGCGACCCCGTCTCGCGCGGCAAGTACCGGACGGACGACGGCGCGCGGCGCACCGTACCCGTCTGCGGGACCCGTGACGCCGTGTTCTGGAAGGCCGACATGGACATCGACTGCGACGGGCGCCCCGGCCGGCACTGCAACCGGGACGCCGATCCGCTGTTCGCGCCGACCACCGCCTTCCAGCAGTCCGACGGACGCCAGCTCAGCGCGGAGACGCTGCCCTACATCGTCGTCCCCATGAAGAGCGCCACCTGGAACCACCGGGACAGCGGGGTGCACGCCGGTTCCGTCGCGGCCGTGATCTACCGGGGCCGGGTCCAGTACGCCGTGGTGGGCGACACCGGACCCGACGACATCATCGGCGAGGCGTCCTACGCCACCGCCAAGGCCCTCGGTATCCCGGCCGACCCGCGCACCGGGGGTGTGTCCTCGGGGGTGACGTACATCGTCTTCAAGGACTCACGGGTCAAGCCGATCGAGGACAGGGCGGAGGCGCTGGCGGTGGGGGAGCGGCTCGCGAAGCTGTTCGTCCGGAGCTAGATCAGCTCCTCGACGAGATCGGCCGCCCGGCTCGTCCCCCCTTCCTTGCGGGCCGCGTCCCTCAACTCCGCCGACCTGCGCGCCACTTCGGGGTCGGCGGTCAGCTCCAGCAGGGCACCGCGCAGGGCCTCGGCCGTCGCGTCCGCCGTGTCGAGGCGGCGGGCGATGCCCAGCTCGACCAGCCGGTCCGCGTTCATGAACTGGTCGGTCGCCTGCGGGACGGCGATCATCGGGACCCCGGCGAGGAGGCCCTCGCCGCAGCCGCCCATGCCCGCGTGGGTGACGAACGCGTCGGCGCGGTCGAGGATCGCCCGCTGCGGCACCCAGGAGTGGACCTCGACGTTCGCCGGGATCGTCCCGAGGTCCGCCGGGTCGGTGTACTTGCCGATCTGGAGGACCACGTGCCAGCCGGGCAGGTCACCGAACGCGGCGATGCACTGCCGGTAGAACTCCGGCTGGCGCGTAAACGCCGAGCCCAGGGACACCAGCAGCACGTTCTCCGCGTCCGCCGGACGCGCCCAGTGCCCCTCGGCGGGATCGAAGCAGGGGCCCACGAACGTCACCGTGGACGTGTCGACGCGGTCCGCCTGCGGCTGCATCGCCCGCGTGATCGTCGCGACCGTGTGCGCCGGACGGCCCGCGAACTCCTCCATCGCGAGCGTCGACGCCCCGGACTCCTTGAGCCACGCGTCGAACCGCGCCCGGTACGCGTCCGCGCCCGGCAGCGCCCAGATGTGCGCGGCGACCTCCGTCTCGTACCCCTCCCAGGCCACGAAGGTCGGGGAGAGCAGCATCAGGGGGCGGCCCTGGGACTCGGCGAGGACGCGGGCCGGGTACGCGCCGATGTCGTACAGGTAGAGGTCGGCCGGGTCCGCGTCGTAGACGGCGCGGAGCTGGGGGAGGGCCTGGACCGCGTCGTCCAGGAACACGGACATCGCGCCGATCGCGTCCTCGGGCCAGTCGTTGTCGGCGACCGGGAGGACGGACGTGTACGGGACCAGCTCCGCGCCGGTCGGCTCGATGAGGTGGGCCACGGCGGGGTCGTTCGCGTAGGTCACCCGGTGGCCGCGGGCGACCAGTTCACGGATCACGTCGAGACTGGGCAGGACGTGGCTGACAGCGGGGATGCCGACCATCGCGATATGGGCACGGCGACGGGACATGGACGATCACACTCACTTCAGATCTAGGGATTCAGGACACGACGAAGCGCGGCCCGGCGGCATCGCGCGGGGCGCTGTGAGGGCCGTGTCAGCCGTAGATCTGAAGGAATCCGTACATGGAAACGACCTTAGCCCGGTCGGGTGGCAGCGCGCATCCGGATTTACGGCGCCGCCGCTTCCAGCTCGTCCACGCTCCCCGCCATGATCGTCCGCACGTGCGCGGTGATGTGCTCCAGCGGCCAGTCCCACCAGGCCAGCGCCAGCAGCCTCGCCACGTCCTCGGCGCCGAACCGGGAGCGGATCAGGCGGGCCGGGTTGCCGCCGGCGATGCCGTAGTCGGGGACGTCGGAGGTGACCACGGAACCCGTCGCGACGATCGCGCCGTGCCCGATCCGCACCCCCGGCATCACGGTCACACCGTTCCCGAGCCACACGTCGTTGCCGACGACCGTGTCACCCCGGTCCGGGAGGCCGGTGAGCAGGTCGAAGTGGTCGGCCCAGGCGCCGCCCATGGTCGGGAACGGGAACGTGGAAGGGCCGTCCTGGCGGTGGTTGGCGCCGTTCATGATGAACCGCACGCCGGTCGCGAAGGCACAGAACCGGCCGATGACCAGCCGCTCCGGGCCGTAGTGGTAGAGGACGTTGCGCGTCTCGAAGGCCGTCGCGTCGTCCGGGTCGTCGTAGTACGAGAACTCCCCGACCTCGATCAGCGGGGACGTGACCAGCGGCTTCAGCAGCACGACACGCGGCTGGCCGGGCATCGGGTGGAGGGTGGCCGGATCGGGGAGCACAGGCATGGCGGACTCTCTCGGGAGGTGTACGGGGGCGGGGATGCCGCGTCCATGATCGCCCGCCCCGCCCACCGTACGACCTCCCGTCACACCTTCCGGTACGCGTACGCCTCCCCGGCCGCCGCCTCCACGGCCGTCAGGTCCGCGCCGGTCGCCGCCGTGACCGCCGCCGCGATCGCCCCCTCCACGAAGGGCGCGTCCAACAGGCGGATGTCGTGCGGCAGTTCGTCGTCCTCCAGGAGTGCCTTGACGGTGAGGACGGCGCTCCCGAGATCGGCGAGGACGGCGACCCCCGCACCCCGGTCGACCTCGGCGGCGGCCCGCGTGATCAGGGCGGCGCTGGTGCCGAACCCGCCGCCCTCGGTGCCCCCGGCGGCGGCCACGGGTACGGCCGTACCGTCGCCCACCAGACCGCGCGCGAGGTCCGCGACGGACTCCGCGACGGCGGCGCTGTGCGAGACCAGCACGATCCCGACGAGCTTCTGATCGCTCATGGCGTTTCCTCCCCTTGCCCTTCCCCTCGGGTGTCGGCCAGCGCGGCGATCAGCAGGGCCGACGACGTCGCCCCCGGGTCCTGGTGACCCACGCTGCGCTCACCGAGATAGCTCGCGCGCCCCTTGCGCGCCTGGAGCGGCACGGTCGCCGCCGCCCCCTGCTCGGCCGCCGCCCGCGCCGCCGCGAACCCGGCGTCGAGCGCCTCCACGGCCGGCACCAGCGCGTCGACCATGGTCTTGTCGCCCGGCGCGGCCCCGCCGAGCCGCATCACGGCCTCCACCCCGGCCCTGAGTGCCGCCGCGAACTCGGCCTCGCTGACCTCGGGCGCCTCCCCGAGGGCCTTGCCGGTGCCGCGCAGCAGCGTCCCGTACAGCGGCCCGGAGGCACCGCCGACGGTGGATATGAGCTGGCGTCCGGCGAACTGGAGGACGGCGCGCGGCGTCGCGGGCTCCTCCTTCTCCAGGACGGCGGCCACGGCGGCGAAGCCGCGCCGCAGGTTGGCGCCGTGGTCGGCGTCCCCGATGGGCGAGTCCAGCTCGGTGAGCCGGTCCGCCTCACGGTCCACGAGATCCGCAGCGGCCGTCAGCCAGCGGCGGAAGAAGTCGGCGTCCAGCATGGCAACTCCTCGCTCCGTACGGTCACATGCCCCAGCGCAGCCCGGCCGTGCTGACCGGCGCCTTCCACAGCCTCAGCAGCTCCTCGTCGACCTGGCACAGCGTGACGGACGCGCCGGCCATGTCCAGCGAGGTGACGTAGTTGCCGACCAGCGTGTGCGCGACGGCGACCCCGCGCGCGGCCAGGACGCGCTGGACCTCGGCGTTGAAGCCGTACAGCTCCAGGAGCGGCGTCGAGCCCATGCCGTTGACCAGGACGAGGACCGGGTTGCGGGGGTTCAGGTCCTCCAGGATCGCGTGGACCGCGAAGTCGGCGATCTCCCCGGACGTCATCATCGGACGGCGCTCGCGGCCCGGTTCGCCGTGGATGCCGATGCCGAGCTCCAGCTCGCCCGGCGGCAGGTCGAAGGTGGGGGAGCCCTTCGCGGGGGTGGTGCAGGCGCTCAGGGCGACGCCGAAGCTGCGGGAGTTCTCGTTGACCTGCCGGGCGATCGACTCGACGCGCTCCAGGGGCTGGCCCTCGTCGGCCGCCGCGCCCGCGATCTTCTCGACGAACAGGGTCGCCCCGGTGCCGCGCCGGCCCGCCGTGTACAGGCTGTCGGTGACCGCGACGTCGTCGTCGACCAGGACCTTCGCGACCTGGATGCCCTCGTCCTCGGCGAGTTCGGCCGCCATGTCGAAGTTCAGGACGTCGCCGGTGTAGTTCTTCACGACGAACAGCACCCCGGCCCCGCTGTCCACGGCCGCCGCCGCGCGGACCATCTGGTCGGGCACCGGGGACGTGAAGACCTCGCCGGGACACGCCGCCGACAGCATGCCGGGGCCCACGAAACCGCCGTGCAGCGGCTCGTGCCCCGAACCGCCGCCCGACACCAGGGCCACTTTTCCGGCGACCGGCGCGTCCCGCCGCACGATCACCCGGTTCTCGACGTCCACGACCAGCTCGGGATGGGCGGCTGCCATCCCCCGCAACGCGTCCGCGACCACGGTCTCCGGAACGTTGATCAGCATCCTCATCGGTATCTCCCGGGGAAGCTAGAAGACGGGCTCATCCCTGCATCTTCGCAGGCCGGAACCGGCGATGATACCGCTGGGCAGACCCGTGCCCCGGGCGGGGCGGCGAGGCCCTCCCGTCCCCGCCGCCCCCGGGGGACCGGCGTGTCTCAGGCCGGCTGCGGCTCCGTCCTTCTCGCCCCCCAGCGGCGCGTCCGGTAGGTGCCCGCGAGCCGGCACACGACGTAGAGGGTGAACGAGATCGTCGTGACGTACGGGCTGATGGGGATGCTGCTGCCCAGGGCGAGGAGGATGCCTCCCTCGATCGAGACGACGGCGAACACCACGCTGAGCAGCGGCAGCAGCACCGGCGAGGCGGTGATCCGGGCGGCGGCAGCGGCCGGGGTGACGACCAGGGTGAGGACCAGGAGCGCGCCGACGACCTGCACCGAGAGGGCGACGGCGAGTCCGAGCACGATCATGAAGGCGAACGACAGCCCCCGTACCGGCACGCCGCGCGCCTCGGCGACGTCCGGGTCGATGCTGGCGAAGGCCAGGGGCCGCCACATCACCACGAGGGCGGCCAGGACCACGGCGGAGGTGCCCAGCAGCCACGCCATCTGCGGGGTGTCCACGGCGACGATCTGCCCGGTCAGCAGGCCGAACTTGTTCGCCGCCCGGCCCTTGTAGAGGGCCAGGAAGAGCACCCCGAGGCCCAGGCCGAACGGCATGAGGATGCCGATCGCCGAGTTGCGGTCCCGGGCCCGCGCCCCCAGGACGCCGATCGCGCCCGCCGCGAGGAGCGAGCCGACGATCGAGCCCGCCACGACGTTCGCCCCCAGCAGCAGGGCCGCCGACGCCCCGGCGAACGACAGCTCGCTGATGCCGTGCACCGCGAAGGGCAGGTCGCGCATCAGGACGAACACCCCGGCCAGGCCGCCGATCAGGCCGAGCGCGGCCCCGGCGATGAGCGAGTTGCGGACCAGGGCGAGGAGTTCGCCGTAGTCGGCGTAGTTGAAGATCTGGTGCCAGACCCCGTCGGCGAGCGTCATCGGCGGGCTCCGTCGGTCTCGGGGAGTTCCTGCGGGTGGTGGGGGCGGGCGTCCGGCCCGTCGGGGGCCCCGACGACCACGACACGGCCGTGGACGCGGACGACGTCGACCCGGGTGCCGTAAAGACGGGACAGGGAGCCGGAGGTCAGGACCTCTTCCGGGGTGCCGATCCGGTGGCCGCCCGGAGCCAGGTACAGCACCCGGTCCACCAGGTCCAGCACCGGGTTGATCTCGTGGGTGACGAAGACGACGGCCGTGTCGTGCGTGCGGCGCCGGGCGTCGATCAGTTCGGTGACGGCGCGCTGGTGGTTGAGGTCGAGGGAGAGCAGCGGCTCGTCGCACAGCAGGATGCGCGGGTCGGTGGCGAGCGCCTGTGCGACGCGCACGCGCTGGCGTTCGCCGCCGGACAGCAGGCCGAGGGGGACATCGGCGTAGGCCGACGCCCCGACGGACGCGAGGATCTCGTCCACCCGGCGGCGGACCCCGGCCGTGCGCAGCCGGGGGCCGAAGCGGTGCCCGTCGATGCCGAAGCGCACCAGGTCGCGGGCGCGCAGCACGGCGTGCGCGGAGAGCGTCGCCTGCTGGGGGACATAGCCGATGTGCCGGCTGGCCTCGCGGGGCGGGCGCCCCAGGATCGTCAGCGTCCCCGAGGACAGCGGCCGGCGGCCGAGCAGGGCCTTCACCAGGCTGGTCTTGCCCGCCCCGTTCGGCCCCAGGACCGCGAGGAACTCCCCGGGCCGCACATCGAGTTCGAGGCCCTGCCACACCACGCGCTCACCGTAGGACAGCGCGCCGCCGCGCAGACTGATCAGCGCGTCGCCGTCGGCCGCGCGCGGTACGGGGGCCATGGCCGGCCGCCTCACTTGTTCAGCGCGTCGGCGAGCGCGTCGACGTTGGCGGTCATCCAGCCGAGGTAGTCCTTGCCCTGGGGCAGGGTCTCGGTGACGGGGACGACGGGAACGCCCGCGGCCTTCGCGGCGTCCTCGACCTTCTGCGTCTGGGGCCCGGACGTCTGCGCGTTGTAGACGAGCGCCTTGACCTGCTTGCCGCTGTAGAGGGCCAGGGTCTCCTGGAGGATCTTCGGGGAGACGTCGTCGCCCTCCTCGACGGCCTCGCTGAACTCGCCGGGCGTCTTGTTCACCAGCCCGCTCGCCTCGGTCATGTACAGCGGCACGGGCTCGGTGATGCCGATGGCCTCGCCGCCGTGCCGCTTCTTGATGTCCGCCTCCTTGGCCTCCAGCGGCGTCAGCTTCGCCTTGAACGCCCCGGCGTTGCGGGTGAAGGTGGCGGCGTCCGCCGGGTCGGCCTTGCCCAGGGCGGCGGCGATCCGGTCGGCGATCTTCGCGACGGCGGGGAAGTCGTACCAGACGTGCTCGTTGAGCTCGCCGCCCTTGGGCGCGGTGTGGCCGGAGACCTGTACCGCGTCGATGACCTCGGCGGAGGAGTTGCCGCCGCTCTTCAGCATGCGGCCGATGAAGTCGTCGTAGCCGCCGCCGTTCTCGATGACGACCTTCGCCTTGGACAGGGCCAGCTGGTTCTGGGTGTTGGCCTCGTAGGAGTGCGGGTCCTGGTCGGGGTCGCTGATGACCGACGTGATGGCGGCCTTGTCGCCGGCTATCTGCCGGGTGATGTCGCCGTAGACGTTGGTGGAGGCGACCACGGGGATCGCGGCCGAAGTGGCCGGGGTGGCCGGGTCGGTCGCACTGCTTCCCGAGTCCGACGAGCTGCCGCAGCCTGCGAGCAGGGCTATCGAGGCGCCGGAGACGAGGGCCGCCAGACGGCGGGACGGGGACAGGGGCGCGGGCATGGGTCCTCCACGACGGGGGTGTTCGGGGGCTTTGCGAGCAAGTGGCCGGATCTGGTCCGGGCCGGCATCAGGCTAGATGGCAATGAATGTCAAGAGCGCGAAACTGATCGTGCGATATGACAATCATTGCCAAGAATTGATGCTGCTCTTCGCCCCACTGCTGTCGCCGGAAGGGTGGCAGGTGGTGCAGATCCCGGTGAGTTCGACGGTGTGCTGCACTGCCGCGTAGCCGGTGGCGGCGGCCACCCGTCGCGCCCACTCCTCCACGACGTCGGAGTCCACGGGGCGGCTGCGCCCGCAGGTGCGGCACAGCAGGTAGTGGCGGTGGCCCTCGGCCGGGCGGATCCGGTAGAGGCGCTCACCCGCTTCGTCGCGCACGACGTCCGCGCCGCCGGACGCCTCCAGGTCGCGCAGGGCGCGGTAGACCGTGGTCAGCCCGATCCGGACGCCGTCCTCGGTGAGCTGGTTGTGCAGTGCCTGGGCCGAGACGAAGTCGGGGCAGCCCGCGAGCGCGCGCATGACCGCTGTCCGCTGCCGGGTCTTTCGGCCGTCCACGGCAGGTCACCTCCCGGCGTTCGTGGACTCGTCATCCTCAAGTTAGATGAAAATGATATCCATGTCCATGTGAAGCCGGGCCGGGCGCGGTGCTACTCCTGCGCGTGATGGATGGCGTCCAGGACGATGTGCGCCACGTGGTCGTCGGTGAGGGTGTACCGGGTCTCGCGGGCCTGGCGCCGGGCGGTGACGATGCGGGAGGTGCGCAGCACCCGCAGGTGCTGGGAGACCAGTGGCTGGCTCACTCCCAGGGCGTCCACCAGTTCGTGGACGTACTTCCCGCCGCCGGACAGCTCGCGCACGATGCCCAGGCGTACCGGCGAGGCCAGCGCGCGCAGCAGTTCGCTGGCGGCCTGAAGGTCCGCGGCCGGCTCGCCCGCCGGGGGAGTGGGAATCGTCTCCATATGCGGACATTAGCATGTGGCAATAATTCCCGGCTCCCCCGTCACGGCGCTGCTCAGTGGTCGTCCCAGTGCCCCTCGTGGGCGGCGTGGCGGTGGCCGTCGTGCACGTAGTCGGTGTGGGTGCCGTGCGGTACGGCGACGTGGCCGCAGCCCTCGCCGTGCTCGTGGTCGTGCCCCTCGTGGACGGCGTGCCCCGGGGCGGCGCACTCGTCGACGTGGCCGTCGTGGGTGCGGTGGAGGTGGCCGTCGTGGGCGTAGTCCGTGTGGTCGCCGTGCGGGATGGCGACGTGGCCGCAGGCGTCGCCGTGGGTGTGGGCGTGGTCGTCGTGGGTGCGGTGCTCGGTGGCGGTGGCCATGGTGGAACTCCTTGCTCGTGCTTGCGGGGTGCCCTGGGCGCTGTGTCCAGGCCGCGTATGGCGACATTAACATATAGCGATCCCTGCATGTGTTGCGAGGGTCGGCCGCTGTTCGTCGCCTCTACGATCCTGCGCGCCGCACGGTCATGACCGGACCAAACGGTGGCAATGGGTTGGGGAAAGCCCGGTGGGGCGAGGGAGGCGGACGTCAGCGGATGGCGACGACGACATGGCTGTCGCCGTACTGCCAGACCGTGCCGGCCTGTCCGAAGCCCGCCTCCCGCAGCAGCCGGACGTGCGTGGCCGAGGACAGGGGCACGGGCGGGGCCGTCCGGGTGCGGGCCTCGCGCTCCCGGCGTTCGGTGAGGAGGTCGGCCAGCTCGGGATCGCGCGCGACCGCCCGCCACCAGGAGGACCAGTCCTCGTGGGCGTGGGCCCGCCGCCGCGCCGCGTGCCGGCGCCCCACGTGCCCCGTCACCCCGGCGAGCCCGGAGGCGTCGGGCGGGAGGTGGTCGCCGTTGACGAGGACGCCGCCGGGCCGCAGGAGGGCCGCGACCCGGCGGTAGGTGAGCAGCAGCGCGTCCGCGTCCAGATAGTGCAGGGCGGTCGTCGACACGGCCGCGTCCAGCGGGCGCCCGAGGTCCAGGGCCTCGGTCCAGCCCGGCGCGCCGATGTCCGCGTCGACGTAGCGGGCCGCGTCGGAGTGATGGGTACGGGCCAGCTCCAGCAGCAGCGGGTCGCGGTCCACGGCCACGATGTCCGTGCCGGGCAGCCGCCGGGCCAGCCGGGCCGCGAGCGAGCCGGGACCGCAGCCCAGGTCGACGACGAGGGGCCGGCCCGGGCGGCCCGCGGTGATGTGCTCGACGACGTCGGCGATGACCGTGAAACGCTCCTCACGGTCGACGGCGTACCGCTCCTGCTGGCGCTCCCAGCGCTCCACCCATCGCTCCGCCGTCGCCAGGCTCAGTCCCATCGGGTCGTGCCACCTTGCCGTCTCGCACCTGTCCGTGTCGGTCGCAGCAGAGGCTACAGGTGGAAACGGTTTCCATTCCTCTTTTCGGGCCGCGTCACGCGAGCGAGGCGAGGACGGTCAGCAACCGGTCGATCTCCTCGTCGGTGTTGTACACATGCAGGCTCACCCGGACCGAACCGGTCCGCTCACCCGCGCTCCCCTGGCAGTGGTTGTCGGAGCGGACCATGAAGCCGTGGCTGAAGAGGATGAAGCCGAGGTCGCCGGAGTCGATGCCCCGGTGCCGGAAGGTGACGATGCCCTGGCGCCGCTGCACGGCCGTACCGGCGGCCAGACTGGCCTGGCAGCCGAGGACCTCGTAGCACTCCAGGGGGCGCAGCCCGTTGGTGAGGCGGGCGGCCAGGGCCACCGTCCACCGCTCGATCCGGTCGGTGCCCGCCGCGTCCAGCCAGTCCAGCGCGCAGGCCAGCGAGGCGATGCCGGCGGTGTTGGGGGTCCCGGCCCAGCCGCCCGGCGTGAACGCGGGGCCGCGCGCCTGGCGGGCCCAGACCGCTCCGGTGCCGGGCAGGGCCAGGGCCTTGTGCCCGGAGAAGGCGACGAAGTCGACGTCCAGAGAGGCCACGGACACCGGCAGATGGCCGACGCTCTGGGCGGCGTCCAGACAGATCACGGCCTGCGGGCCGACCGCCTCGCGCAGCCGGTGCACGTTCATGTTCCCGCCGTACACGTGATGGACGTGGGTGGCGGCGACGAACCGGGTGCGCGGGCCCGCCAGGGTGGCCAGGGCGGTGTGGTCGTAGTCGCCGGAGGCGCGCTGGTAGGGCATCGGGCGGACGTGGACGCGCACCCCCTGGCCGGCCAGCAGCTCCTGAGCCTCCAGCCAGGGGGCGATGTTGGCCTGGTGGTCGGCGACCGGGACGACCATCTCGTCGCCGTCGGCGAGGAACGAGGGGAGCCAGTCGCGGGCGATGGCGCGCAGGCCCTCGGTGGTGCCGCTGGTGAAGTGGACGGCCGACCGCTGCGGGGCCGGGTCGGCGAGGAACCGCCCGATCCGGTCGCGGGCCTGCTCGACGAGGTCCGTGGTCCGGTTGGCCCACGGGTAGGTGCCGCGCCCGGCGTTGGCGTTGGACGTGGTGAGGTAGGTCTGGACGGCGTCCAGCACGGCCCGCGGCTTCTGGGCGGTGGCCGAGCTGTCCAGGTAGGCCAGCTCCGGATGGCCGGTGATGATCGGGAACTGGGCGCGCAGCCCGCGCTGCCACTCCCGCAGCTCGTCGGTGAGGCCCGGGCCCTCGGTCGTCGTGGTCATGGCGCTCAGTCCCGCACCAGGGGCGCGCCCGCGTCCCGCCAGGCGATGATGCCGCCGGTGAGGCTGCGGACGTCCGGGTGGCCCATGCGGGTCAGCAGGGCGGCGTAGCGGGCGGACTTCTCGCCGACCGGGCAGGCCAGCAGCACCGGCCGGCTGCGGCTGAAGGGCAGGCCGCCGCGCAGGAGTTCCCCGAAGACCTCGTCGACGATGTTGACCGATCCGTCGATGTGCAGCGCGGCGTACGCGAAGGGGCTGCGCAGGTCGACCACCAGGGGCTCGCCGGAGCCGATCCACGTTTGGGCGTCGGCGACGCCGATGGCCGGGGCCGTGCGTATCTCGGCGTCGGTCAGGTCGGCCGGGGAGTGCGCGCGGCGCGGGCGCCCGAAGAGGTCGGGGCGCCGGTCGCGGACGTAGCTCAGGTAGCTCTCGACGCGGTCGCAGACGATGAACACCGCCGACCGGCGCTCCGCCAGATCGCTGTCGACCGCGCGCAGTCGCCGTACGGCGCCGAAGTAGGCGGCTCCTCCGGTGGGGCCCGCCAGGATGCCGCAGCGGCGGTTGAGGGTCAGCATTCCCTCGATCGCCTCGTCGGAGGTGACGGCTTCGATCGTGTCGTAGGTGCCGGGGTCGAACAGGCCGACCTCGTGGGCCTCGTCGAGGGTGCGGATGCCGGGGACGAAGTCCGACTTGGCCGCGACCAGGCCCAGGACCTGGACCGAGGGGTCGTTGTCGCGCAGGACGCGGGCGACGCCCGTGGAGGAGCCGGCGGTGCCGACGCAGGCGATGAACCAGTCCGGGGCGCGGCCGTCCAGGTCCTTGAGGATCTCCGGGCCGGTGCCGGTGACGTGGGCCTCGGTGTTGCGGGGGTTGAAGTACTGGTCGGTGTGCAGGTAGGCGCCGCCCTGCTCGGTCAGTGTCCGGTGGAAGAGGGTCAGCGGGTCGTCGGTGGCGGTCGGGTCCAGGCATTCGCTCTGTCCCGGCAGCTCCTCGATCTCCGCGCCGAGCAGGAGCAGCAGGTCCTTGACCTCCGGGATGCGCATCCGGTTGGTGACGCTCTTGAACGTCAGACCGTGCATGCCCGCGAGGACGGCGAGCGCCTTGGCGGTGTTGCCGCTGGACAGCTCGACGACCTGGCTGCCGCGTTCGGCCGCGCCGGCCAGGTGCGGGCGGGCCATGCTCCAGGCGGCCCGGTCCTTGACCGACCCGAACGGGTTGAGCAGCTCCAGCTTGGCGTACAGGTCGATGTGCGTCAGGCCGTGCACGGCCGGGTCGATGCGCACCAGTGGGGTGTTGCCGATGGCCTCGGTGATGCTTTCGTACCTCACTCTGCGCTCACTCCGCTTCTCCCACGGGGATGGTCGGCCAGTACTGATCGTCCAGGCACCAGCGCCACAAGCCGCCGTCCTGCCAGGCCGCGACCTTGCGGGCGGCGGGCTGCTGCTGGGCGCGGGTGGCGTGGAAGTCCATGCAGTAGGCGGCGGTGTTGACGAAGGCCAGCAGGTCGCCCGGCGCGGGGCGGCGGGGCAGGAAGACCGTGCGGCGCGTGATCAGGTCGCTCTCCAGGCACAGGCTCCCGAAGAGGTGGACCGCGACCGGCCGGTCCTCGCCGCGCCCCTGAGCCCGGGGGAGGAGGAGGGGGTCCATCAGGACGCCGTGCTCCTCCAGGCCCACGTCGTCGGCCTTCGCCGCGAGCCGGACGTGGAGCACGCCGCCCGGCTCCTCGTCGCGCACCTCCAGGACCTTCGTGAGGGTCAGCCCGCACTGGTCCAGCAGGGCCCGGCCGGGTTCGGTGTACACGTCGTACAGGTGCTCCACCAGCAGTTCCCCCAGCGGGCGGCTGCCCAGGGACGGTGCCGGACGCCGCAGCAGCTGGTCGAGGTACCGGGCGCCGGCGGCCGGCCGGTGGGCGGGGTAGAGGCCGAGGGCGCCGCGCAGCGTGCTGGACTCGTTGCGCAGGCCATAGCCGTGTCCGCCCCAGGTCAGGGGCGGGCGGGTGCCCAGGACGGCCGCCGTCAGCTCGGTCGTGTACCGCTCCCACTGCGCGCCGTCGGCGAGGTAGTCGAGGCCGAAGCCGCCGCCGAGGTCCACGGCGCGGGGCCGCAGCCCGCGCCCGCGGCACTCCTCCAGGGCCCGCAGGCAGCCTTCGAGCGCGGTCGCCTTCTCGTCGGCGCTCGTGGTGTCCAGGTGGTATGCCGTCCCCACCAGGTCGACCGCGTCACCGTGCTGTTCGACGCAGTCCAGCAGCCGGCCGAGGTCGGCCGCGGGCGTACCGAACCGGCTGCGCCGGCTCAGGACCTTGACGCCGGTCGCCTCGAAGCCCGACAGGCGCAGCAGGACCGGGACCCTGGGGAGCGCGTGCTTGCGGACGAGCGTGGCGAGCTGCTCCAGCTCGGTGCGGCTGTCGACGCCGACCGTGACCGAGGTGCGGGCGGCCAGCCACAGGAACTCCGGGTTCTTCGGGCCGGTGGCGAGGATCCGGCCGGGGGTGAAACCGGCGCCGAGCGCGTGCTGGAGCTCGCTCAGGGAGGCGACGTCCACGCCGCCGTCCGTGGCGGCCAGCCGCCGCAGCAGGGCGCTGGACCGGGCGGCCTTGTGCGCGAAGTACACCTGGCCGGAGAGGTGATGGGCGCCGTACACCGACCGGAACCGGTCGAGGTTCTCCGCGATCTGGTCGGGGACCACCACGTGCAGCGGGGACCCGAGCGCGTCGGTGAGCGTGTGCGCCAGTTCGGGGGAGTCCAGCAGCGAGCCGAGCCGCGGGCCCAGCCGCGGTGCGAGATACAAGGGACGCCCGTCCATGCCCAGCCCCCTCCGCC